>JBEKYV010000186.1:0-6915 GCA_049510515.1 Solirubrobacteraceae bacterium
CGTCCGGGGCGAGGCCGCGCTGACGGCTGAACTCCACGAACAGACCCGGTGTCGCCATCACCGTCACGCCACCCGCCAGCGCCAGCGAGCACTCCCCCTGTCGTAGTGCGCTCGAGGCCAGATGCAGCGCCACGAGCGAGGAGGAACAGGCCGTGTCGACCGACACAGCCGGGCCCTCCAGCCCGAAGGTGTAGGCGACGCGGCCGGAGACGACGCTGGCGATGTTCCCGGTGAGCAGGTAGCCCTCGACGCCGTCACCGCCCGTGGCTCCCCCTCCGTAGCCGCTGGAGCCGACGCCCGCGAACACGCCGGTGCTGCTCCCGCGCAGCGCCGCGGGGTCGATCCCGGCGGCCTCGATCGCCTCCCAGCAGACCTCCAGCAGCAACCGCTGCTGCGGATCCATCGCCAGCGCCTCGCGCGGGCTGACCCCGAAGAAGCCCGCATCGAACTCGCCCGCGCCCTCGAGGAAGCCACCCTCGCGCACGTAGCTACGGCCAGGACTGCCCGGGTCGGGGTCGTACAGCCCCTCCAGATCCCAGCCCCGATCGGCGGGGAAGGCACCGACCGCGTCGCGGCCGGCCGCCAGCAGCTCCCACAGCTCCTCGGCGGAGCGCACGCCGCCCGGGAAGCGACAGCCCACGCCGACGACCGCGATCGGCTCGTCGGCGCGTGTGGCGCGCTGTGCCGGCAGCCGCACGCCCGCGCGCTCGTCCAGCAGCTCGCCGACCAGGAACTTCGCGAGCACGAGCGGCGTGGGGTGGTCGAACACCAGCGTCGCCGGCAGCTGCATCCCGGCCTCGCCCGCCAGCCGGTTGCGCAGCTCGACCGCGGCGAGCGAGTCGAAGCCGAGGTCCTTGAAGGTCAGCGCCGCGTCGACCCGCTCCGCCGAGGCGTGGCCGAGCACCGCCGCCGCGTGCTCGCGCACCAGCTCGACTACCACGCGCTCGCGCTCGCCCTCCTCCAGCGCGGCAAGCCGCTGCGCCAGCGCGCCGCGACTCCGCGCCGAGCGCCTGCGTCCCGTTGCCGAGAGGCGCACCAGCTCGCCGAGCAGCGGCGGCAGCACGCCGTCGCGCGCGTGGCCACGCAGCACCGTCAAGTCGAGCGCGACCGGCGCGACCGTCGGGCGATCGAGCTCCCATGCCGCGTCGAAGATCGCCAGCCCCTGCTCGAGCGAGAAGGGCTTCACGCCGGCGCGCTCCAGCTGTGCGCGCTCGCCCGCGCCGAGCGCGGCGGCCATCCCCGCGCCGGCCCACGGGCCCCACGCCAGCGAGCTGGCGGCCAGGCCTTTGGCGCGCCGGTGAGAGGCGAGGCCGTCGAGGAAGGCGTTCCCGGCCGCGTAGCCCCCCTGCCCGGCGTTGCCGAGCGTTCCCGCGAGCGAGGAGAAGAGCACGAAGGCCCGCAGATCGATCCCCTCCGTCAGCTCGTGCAGGTTCCACGCGCCGCCGGCCTTCGGCGCCAGCACGCCGCGTACCCGCTCTGGCGTGAGCGAGCCCATCAAGCCGTCGTCGAGGACCCCCGCCGCGTGCACCACGCCCACCAACGGGTGCTCCGCGCCAACCGCTTCCAACATCGTCTTCACCTGTTCACGATCTGCGACGTCGCAGGCCGCCACCGTCACGCTCGCGCCGAGGCTCTCCAGCTCAGCCACCAGCTCGGCGGCGCCCGCGGCCTCGCCGCCGCGGCGGCTGGCCAGCAGCAGGTGGCGCACGCCGTGGCGGGCGACCAGATGCCTCGCGACCAGCGCGCCCAAACCACCGGTGCCGCCCGTCACCAGCACGGTGCCCTCTCCCCCGAGCGCGGGCGCCGGGATCCGCAGCACGTTCTTGCCGATGTGGCGTGCCTGGCTCATCGCGCGCAGCGCTCCCACCGCGTCGGCGGCGTCCCACACCCGCACGGGGATGCCCCGCACCGCGCCGGCCTCGAACAGCCCCACCAGCTCGCGCAGCATCTCCTGGATGCGATCCGGGCCGGCATCGAGCATGTCGAACGGGCGGTAGGCCACGCCGGGGAAGGCCGCCTCGATCTCGCTCGCGTCGCGGATGTCGGTCTTGCCCATCTCCAGGAAGCGGCCGCCCTCGCTCAGCAGCCCCAGCGAGGCGTCCACATACTCGCCGGCCAGCGAGCTCAGCACCACGTCCAGCCCGGCGCCTGCGAAGCGCTCGCCGAACGCCAGGTCGCGCGAGGACGCGATCCGCTCGCGCTCCAGCCCGAGCGCTTCGAGCACGCCCCACTTGCCCTCGCTCGCCGTGCCCCACACCTCCAACCCCAGGTGCTGGGCGAGCTGCACCGCCGCGATCCCGACGCCGCCGGCCGCCGCGTGCACCAGCAGCCGCTCGCCCTGCTGCGCGCCGGCCAGATCGACGAGGCCGTGGTAGGCGGTCAGGTAGACGATCGGCACCGACGCGGCCCCCGCCCACGTCCACCCCTGCGGCACCGGCACCAGTAGGCGGCGATCGGTCACCGCGACCGACCCGAAGGCGCCGTCGAGCAGGCCCATCACACGGTCGCCGACCACGAGGTCCTCGACACCGGGACCAACCGCCAGCACCACGCCCGCGCCCTCGCCGCCGATCGTTATCTCACCCGGGTACATCCCGAGCGCGCCCAGCACGTCGCGGAAGTTGAGGCCGGCCGCGCGCACCGCCACGCGCACCTCGCCGGCGCCGAGCGCGCCGCCGCCGGCACCCTCCGTCACGTGTATGCCCTCCAACACGCCCCCACCACCGGCGACGCCCAGCCGCCAGCCGCCGGCCTCGGCCTCCGCCGCATCCTCGACGGCCACGCCGCGCCCCACCGCCAGGCCGCGACTCGCGCGGACCAGGCGCGGCACGAGCAGCGCGCCGTCGCGCACCGCCACCTCGGGCTCGCCGAGTCGCAGGGCGCTGGCGATCGCTTCGTCGTTGGCCACATCGATTAGCACGATCCGCCCGGGGCTCTCCGCCTGCGCGGTGCGCACCAGGCCCCAGATGCCGGCCGCGGCTAGATCAGTTACGCCCTCGCCGTCGATGCCCACGGCACCGTGCGTCACCACCACCAGGCGCTCGCCGGGCGTGCGCTCAGCACCCAGCCAATCCTGCACTGCCTCCAGCGTGCCGTTGACGCGGTCGAGCACGTCGTTCGCACCGTTGTTATCACCGCGGCAATCGACCACCTTGTCGGACTCGCCGACCGCGGGACGATCGCTTTCGACCTCGCCCGCGGGCAGCCACTCGATGCCGAACAGGGCGTCACGCTGCCCACCGGGCGCGGCCCCCAGCTCGCCGACGGCGGCCGCTCGCAGCGTCAGCGCGTCGACCGACGCCACCACCCCGTGCTCGTCGGCCAGCACCACCGACACGCCCTCTCCATGCGGGGTCAGACACGCCCGCAGCCGCGTTGCCCCAGTGGCGCGAAGGTTTACCCCAATCCACGCGAACGGCAGCTGTGGAGCTCTTGCCTCCTGGGCGGCCGGAGCCAGCGCCGCGACGGCCTGCAGTGCGGCGTCGAGCAAGGCAGGGTGCAAGCCAAATGAGCCGGCCTCCCGCTCTTGCGCCTCGCCCAGCTCCACCTCGGCGAACACCTCCTCCTCGCGCCGCCAGACTCCGCGTAGGTTCTGGAACGCCGGGCCATACTCCAGGCCCGCGCCCGCGAGCCCGTCGTAGATGCCGTCCACGTCCAGCTCGACGGCGCCGGGCGGTGGCCACTCGACGGGCAGCTCGACAGTCGCCGCGTCGGATGCGCAGGCAAGCACACCGCTGGCGTGGCGCACCCACGGCGCCCGCTCGCCCTCAGCGGTGGCGGCCTCGGCGCGGGCGTATATCTCCACGGCTCGGGCCGGCGGGACCGCGTCGTCGGGCTCGCCGACCACGATCTGGATCTGCACCGCCGCCCCCGTGGGTGGGCGGGTATCCAATACCAGCGGGGCCTCCAGCACCAGCTCCCGCAGGCAGGGGCTGCCAAGCTGCGCGCCGGCGTGCAGCGCCAGCTCGACGAACGCCGTACCCGGCAGCAGCGCCACGCCCGCGACGACGTGGTCGGCCAGCCACGGGTGGGTCTCCAGCGACAGCCGGCCGGTGAACAGCCACCCCTCGCTGTCCGCCAGCGCGACCGCGGCGCCCAGCAGCGGGTGCTCGGTCCGCTCCATGCCCGCCGCGGCGGCATCGCCCGCGGAGCCGCTCCCGGGCGCCAGCCAGTAGCGCTCGCGCTGGAAGGCGTACACAGGGAGGGTCACGCGGCTGGCGCCGGGCCGCTCTAGCGCTCGCGCCCAATCCACCTCGACGCCGTGCGTCCACATCTCTCCGAGGCCCTCCCACAGCGCGCGCACCTCGTCACGGCCCGCGCGCAGCAGGGGGGCCGTTGCCACCGGCTCTTCGACGCACTCCCCCACCATCGCGCTCAGCACGCCGTCGGGGCCCAGCTCCAGGAAGCTGTCCACACCCTCGCCGCGCAGCCACCGCACGCCATCGGCGAAGCGCACCGGCTCACGCACGTGACGCACCCAGTACTCGGGTGTGCACAGCTCATCGGCGCTCGCGAGCACACCGCTGAGATTCGAGACCAGCGGGATCCGCGGCTCGGCGAACGCCACGGTCTCGGCGACCCGCCGGAACTCCTCCAGCATCCCCTCCATCCGCGGCGAATGGAAGGCGTGGCTCACGCGCAGCCGCTTGGTCCTCGCGCCCCGCTCATCCCACACGGCCTGCAGCTCCAGCACCGCCTCCTCGTCGCCGGAGACAACCACCGCGCCAGGCGCATTCACAGCCGCCAGCGCCACCGCGTGCTCGCTGCCGTTGAGTGCGGCAAACGACTCCAGCACTTCCTCCTCGGGCGCCGCGATCGCCACCATCGCCCCACCCTCCGGCAGCTCGCCCATCAACCGGCCGCGTGCCGCCACCAGGCGACAGGCGTCCTGGAGCGAGAAGACGCCGGCCACGTGCGCCGCCGCCAGCTCGCCGATCGAGTGGCCGATCAGGAAGTCGGGGCGCACGCCCCATGTCTCCACCAGGCGGTACAGCGCGACCTCCAGCGCGAACAGCGCCGGCTGCGCCAGCTCCGTTCCATCCAGCTCATCCGCAGCGGGCGCGCGTTCGCCGGAGGGATCCTGCTCGCCGAACACGACCTCCCGCAGCGGATGGCCCAGGTGCTCGTCTATCCGTGCGCACACCTCGTCGAAGGCCGCACGGAAGGCCGGGAATGCTTTGTACAAATCGCGGCCCATACCAATTCGCTGCGCGCCCTGGCCGGTGAACAAGAACGCCAGGCGCCCTGCGTCCGCGCTGCCCTCGGCGGAGCGGCCCTCGGCCAGCGCCGCGACTCCCTCCAGCAACTGCTCGCGATCCTCGCCCACCACCACGGCGCGGTGCTCCAGCCGTGGCCTTGCCGCGAGCGAGGTCGCGATGTCGGCGGGGTCGAGGTCGGGGTGGGCGCCGAGGAACTCGCCCAGGCGCCGCGCCTGCGCTCCGAGGCCGTCGGCGCCACGGCCCGAGAGCACCCATGGCAGAGCGCCCGCCAGCATCTCGCGGTCGGTCGCTGGTAGGGCCGGCGCGTCCGTCTTGACCCCGGAGACGGCAGGCTCGGGCGCCTCCTCCAGGATCAGGTGCGCGTTCGTGCCGCTGATCCCGAACGAGGAGACACCCGCGCGGCGCGGCCGGCCGTTGGCGGCCCACGGCTGGGACTCGGTCAACAGCACCACCCCCCCCTCCTCCCACTCCACATGAGACGAGGGCTCATCCACGTGCAATGTTCGCGGCAGCAGCCCGTTGCGCAGTGCGAGCACCATCTTGATCACGCCCGCCACCCCCGCAGCAGCCTGCGTGTGCCCAATGTTCGACTTCACCGAGCCCAACCACAGCGGGGCGTCGGCCGGACGATCTTGGCCGTAGGTCGCCAGCAGCGCCTGCGCCTCGATCGGGTCGCCCAGGGTCGTTCCCGTGCCGTGGCCCTCTACCGCGTCGATCTCCGCCGCGCTCAGGCCCGCGTTGGCGAGCGCCTGCGCGATCACGCGTTCCTGCGAGGGGCCGTTCGGGGAGGTCAGGCCGTTGGAGGCGCCGTCCTGGTTGACCGCGCTGCCGCGCACCACGCCCAGCACGCAGTGGCCGTTGCGCTGCGCGTCCGACAGCCGCTCCAGCACCAGCACGCCCACGCCCTCGCCCCAGCCCGTCCCGTCGGCCGCCTCCGCGTATGACTTGCAGCGCCCGTCAGCCGCCATCCCCCGCTGGCGGCTGAACTCCACGAACACGCCGGGCGTCCACAGCACCGTCACTCCCCCCGCCAGCGCGAGGTCGCATTCGCCTCCGCGCAGCGCCTGGGATGCCCAGTGCAATGCCACCAGCGAGGAGGAACAGGCCGTGTCGACCGACACCGCCGGGCCCTCCAGCCCGAGCGCGTACGCCACGCGGCCCGACACCACGCTGCCGGCGCTCCCGGTGCCGATGTACCCCTCCAGGCCCTCCAGCGCGCGGGGGCCGAGGCCGCTCGCGTAGTCGTGGTACATCACGCCCGCAAACACGCCCGTCTCGCTGCCGCGCAGCCCCAGCGGGTCGAGGCCCGCGTCTTCCAGCGCCTCCCAGCTCGCTTCCAGCAGCAGCCGCTGCTGCGGGTCCATCGCGAGCGCCTCGCGCGGGCCGATCCCGAAGAAGGCCGCGTCAAACTCGCCCGCGCCGCGCACAAACCCGCCTTCGCGCGTGTAGCTAGTGCCCCGGCTCTCGGGGTCGGGGTCGTACAGCCGCTCCAGATCCCACCCGCGGTCGGCCGGGAAGTCGGCGATCCCGTCCCTGCCGGCATCTACCAGCTCCCACAGCTCCTCGGGGGAGTTGACGCCGCCGGGGTAGCGGCAGCTCATGCCGACGATCGCGATCGGCTCCTCCACGCGGGTCGCGCGGCTGACGCGCACGCCCTTCTTCGCGCCGTCCAGCAGGCTCAGCAGGTACCGCGCGA
>JBEKYV010000187.1:0-6892 GCA_049510515.1 Solirubrobacteraceae bacterium
GGGGGGCTTGGCGAGTGGGCCGGGCCCGGGCGGGAGGCGCTGGCGGGTGTGTGGCCGCCCGCGGGTGCGGAGGCGTTGGAGATCGACGGCGCGTGTGAGCTGTTTGCGGACGCTGGCCTGGAATACGGGCCCGCCTTCCAAGGGTTGTGCGCTGTGTGGCGGCGCGGCGAGGAGCTCTTCGCCGAGGTGGCGCTGCCGGAGGGGGAGGACCAGCGGGCCGGCCTGTTCGGTGTGCATCCCGCGCTGCTGGATGCCGCGCTGCACGCGGTGCTGGTGGTCGCCGGGAGCGCGGGGGGATCAGATCGGGACGGGGACGGCGGCTGGGGCGCCGGGGAGGGGGTGCGGCTTCCGTTTGCGCTTGAGGGTGTGCGGCTGTTCGCGAGCGGCGCGTCCGCGCTGCGGGTATGCCTGACGCGGACGGGGCGGGACGCGATCTCGCTGGCGGCCGTCGATGAGCGCGGGGAGCCGGTCGCGCGCATCGGCTCGCTGGTGACGCGCGCGGTCTCGCCCGCCCAGCTGAGCGGTGCTCGCGAGCGCTCGCACGAGTCGCTGTTTTCGCTGGATTGGGTCGAGTTGCCGCCGGAGGCCGGCGTGCGGGAGGTGGCGCCGGAGCAGGTCGTCGTGCTCGGTCCGGAGGGGGGCGAGGGGCTGGCCGGGGCGCTCCGGGAGGCAGGGGTGGGGTGCGCAGGCGCCTGTCGCGATCTGGGGGAGCTGGTCGAGGCGCTCGACCGCGGCGAGACGCCCCCCGCGGTCGTGCTGGTGGATTGCGCCGGCGAGGGGGCGTTTGCTGCCGGTGCGGTGGATGAGGCCGGTGTGGAGTCCGCGGCTGGTGTGGAGCCCGCCGCCGGTGTGGCGGATGCCTCGGGCGTGGAGCCCGCCACGGGTGTGGTGGAGGCGGGGCGCCGGGCTGTGTATGAGGCGCTGGGGTTGCTCCAGGAGTGGCTTGCCTGCGCGGGATTGGCCGATTGCAGGCTGGTGTTCGTGACGCGCGGAGCGGTGTCCGCGAGCTCGGGCGAGGAGGTCCGGGGGCTGGCCGCCGCGTCGATCTGGGGTCTGGTGCGCTCGGCGCAGGTGGAGCACCCGGGGCGGTTCGCGCTGGTGGACGTCGACGGGGAGCTCGAGTCGCTGGTCGCGTTGCCCGCGGCGCTCGCGGCGGCGTTCGCGTCGGGTGAGTGGCAGCTCGCGGTGCGGGCAGGCGTGACGCTCGGCGCGCGGCTGGTGCGGGGCTTCGGCGATGCGCTGGTGCCCGCGGCGGGGGTCGAGCGGTGGCGTTTGGACAGCGGCGAGGGTGGGACGTTCGACGATCTGCGGCTGGTCGCCTGCCCGGAGGTGGATGGGGCGCTCGGGCCGGGGCAGGTCCGCGTCGCGATGCGTGCGGCGGGGTTGAATTTCCACGACGTTGTGCTCACGCTGGGGATGATCCCCCGGCGCGATGAGCTGGATGTGATCGGCAGCGAGGGCGCGGGGGTGGTGTTGGACGTGGCCCCAGACGTGAGCGGTTTCGCGCCCGGGGATCGCGTGATGGGGCTGTTCGTCGGTGGTTTCGCCCCGGTCGCGGTGACCGATTGCCGCCTGCTGGCGCGGATGCCAGAGGGGTGGAGCTTCGCGCGGGCCGCGGCGGTGCCGGTGGTGTTCGTGACCGGGTATTACGGCCTGGTGGACCTAGCGAACGTGCGCCCGGGCGAGCGGGTGCTCGTGCACGCGGCGGCCGGCGGGGTCGGGATCGCGGCTGTGCAGATCGCGCGGCACCTGGGCGCGGAGGTGTTTGGCACCGCGAGCCCGGGTAAGTGGGGGGTGCTCGCGTCGGCCGGCCTGGACGAGGCGCATATCGCGTCCTCGCGGACGCTGGAGTTCAGGGAGCGGTTCCTCGAACACACCGAGGGACAGGGCGTGAATGTCGTCCTCAACTCCCTCGCGGGGGAGTTCGTCGATGCCTCTCTGGGGCTGCTGCCGGGTGGCGGCCGGTTTCTGGAGATGGGCAAGACCGACATCCGCGACCCGGCCATGATCGCCGCGGCCCACGAGGGCGTGACCTACCGCGCGTTCGATTCGGCCGAGGCGGGCCCCGAGCGCATCGGGGAGATCCTCGGGGAGGTCGTGGGGCTGCTGGAGTCCGGTGCGCTGGGGTGGCCGCCGGTCAGAGCGTGGGACATGCGCAGGGGGGTCGATGCCTTCCGCTTCCTCAGCCAGGCGCGTCACGTCGGGAAGATCGTGTTGACCCTGCCGGCGGGGATCGACCGGGAGCGCACGGTGCTGATCACGGGCGGCGCGAGTGGCTTGGGTCGGTTGGTCGCGCGTCATCTGGTGGCCGAGCACGGCGCGCGCCACCTGATGCTGGTCAGCCGGCGCGGCGCGGATGCCCCAGGAGCCGCGGAGCTCCAGGAGGAGCTGGCGGCGATGGGGGCGAGCGTGACCGTGGCCGCGTGCGACGTAGCCGACCGCGCCGAGCTCGCGCGGCTGATCGATGCGATCCCCCCGGAGCACGCGCTGGGGATGGTCGTTCACGCCGCGGCGGCGCTCGACGACGGCGTGGTCGAGTCGCTCACGGCCGAGCAGGTGGAGCGAGTGTGGGCGCCGAAGGCGGCCGCGGCGTGGTACCTGCACGAGTTAACGGCGGATCTCGACCTATCCGCGTTTGTGCTGTTCTCCTCGGCCGCGGGCACGTTCGGTGCCCCCGGCCAGGGCAACTACGCGGCCGCGAACGCGTTCGTGGACGGGCTGGCGGCGTATCGCCGTGCGCGGGGGCTGCCGGCGACGTCGCTGGCGTGGGGGTTGTGGGAGCAGGCCACGAGCCTGACGGGCGAGCTCGGCGAGGGCGACCTCGCGCGGATCGAGCGCGGCGGTTTGCGGGCGCTACCCACGGAGGAGGGGCTGGCGCTGTTCGACGCCGCGCGCGCGGGCAGCGAGGCGCTGGTGCTGCCGGTCGGCCTGGACTGGGCGGCGGTGCGTGGGGGTGCGCGCGCCGGGCTGCTCCCGGCGCTGCTGCGCGGCCTGGTGCGGGCGCCGGCGCGCAGGGCGCTCGCGGCGGGCGGGTCGCTGGCGCGGCGGCTGGCGGGCGCCCCGCGCTCCGAGCACCGCGAGATCGTGCTGCGGACGGTGCTGGTGCACGCCGCCGCGGTCCTCGGGCACGACTCCCCGGACGCGATCGAGGCGCAGCGGGCGTTCAAGGACCTGGGGTTCGAGTCGCTCTCTGCCGTCGAGCTGCGCAACCGGCTGAGCACCGCGACCGGCCTGCGTCTGCCCGCGACGCTGATCTTCGACCACCCCACCCCGGCGGCGCTGGCTCGGCATCTGCTGGAGGAGATCGCGGGCACCCCTGCCCCGGCGGTGAGCGTGGCGCGCGCGGGGGGGCCGGCCGACGAGCCGATCGCGATCGTGGGGATGAGCTGCCGCTATCCCGGTGGCGTGAGCTCGCCCCGGGAGCTGTGGGAGCTCGTCGCGGGCGCGCGCGACGCGATCTCCCCGTTCCCGGCGGACCGCGGATGGGATCTGCAGCGCCTGGAGGCCGGCGACCCCGAGCATCCGGAGGCGGGCTTTGCGCTCGCGGGCGGATTCCTCGCGGGCGCCGCGGAGTTCGACCCGGGGTTCTTCGGTATCGGCCCGCTGGAGGCGCTGGCGATGGATCCCCAACAGCGGCTGCTGCTGGAAGCCGCGTGGGAGGCGATCGAAGACGCCGGTCTCGATCCGGCCGTGCTGCGCGGCAGTCAAACCGGGGTGTTCGCGGGGACCAGCACCCAGGACTACGGCCTGCTCCTGTCCGAGCGGATGGCGGACTACCAGGTGGCGAGCAGCCTGGCGAGCGTCCTTTCGGGCAGGATCGCCTACACCTTCGGGTTGGAGGGCCCGGCGATGACGATCGACACCGCGTGCTCCTCCTCGCTGGTGGCGCTACACCTGGCGTGCGGGGCGCTGCGCGCCGGGGAATGCTCGCTGGCGCTCGCCGGCGGCGTGACGGTGCTGGCCACGCCGGGCGCGTTCGTCGGCTTCGCCCACCAGCGCGGCCTGGCGCGCGACGGGCGGTGCAAGTCGTTCGCGGATGCGGCTGACGGCACGAGTCTCGCCGAGGGCGTCGGCCTGATGCTGCTGGAGCGCCTCTCCGAGGCGCGGCGCCACGGCCACGAGGTGCTCGGGCTCGTGCGCGGCAGCGCCGTCAACCAGGATGGCGCGAGCAACGGGCTGTCCGCGCCGAACGGCCCCGCCCAGCAGCGGGTGATCCGCCAGGCGCTCGCGAGCGCGGGGCTCGACCCGGGCGAGGTGGACGCGGTCGAGGCGCACGGGACGGGCACGACGCTCGGGGATCCGATCGAGGCGCAGGCGCTGCTGGCGACCTACGGGCAGGGCCGCGCGGAGGAGCGCCCGCTGTGGGTCGGCTCGATCAAGTCGAACGTCGGCCACACGCAGGCGGCGGCGGGCGTGGCGGGCGTGATCAAGATGATCATGGCGCTGCGGCACGGGCTGCTGCCCCAGACGCTGCACGTCGATCGGCCCTCCTCGCACGTGGAGTGGGAGGCGGGCGGGGTGGAGCTGTTGACCGAGGCGCGGCCGTGGCGGGCGAACGGCCGGCCGCGGCGCGCGGGGGTCTCGTCTTTTGGGATCAGCGGCACCAACGCGCACGTGATCGTCGAGGAGGCGCCGCCGCCGCGGGGGGCGCAGGACGGCAGCCCCGCCGGCGAGCGGGCCGGTGGTGTGAGGGCCGGTGGCGAGATGTCCGGTGGCGAGACGTCCGGTGGCGAGATGTCCGGTGGCGAGATGTCCGGTGGCGAGATGTCCGACGGTGTGCCGGGCGGGGTCGTGCCATGGGTGATCTCGGGCAGGGGCGCGGGAGGTCTGGCCGGTCAGGCCGAGCGGCTGCTGGAGCTGGTGTCAGGGGATGCGGAGCTGGGTGTGGCCGACGTCGGGTACTCGCTCGCGGGCCGCGCGGCGTTGGAGGATCGCGCGGTCGTGCTGGGCGGCGAGCGCGAGGACCTGCTCGACGGCCTGCGGGCATTGGCCGAGGGAAAGCCGGCGGACGCGATCAGGGGTTCTGTGTCGCGGGACACGGGGCGGGTTGCGTTCCTGTTCACCGGCCAGGGCGCCCAGCGGGTGGGGATGGGGCGCGAGTGCTACGACGAGTTCCCGGTGTTCCGCGACACCTTCGACGAGGTGTGCGGCCATCTGGATGGCCTGCTTGGGTGCTCGCTGCGCGAGGTGGTGTTCGGCGCGGGCGATCCCTCCGCGCAGGACGAGACCGCGAGCCCGTTGGACGAGACGATGTTCACGCAGGCCGGGCTGTTCGCGCTGGAGGTCGCGCTGCTCAGGCTGGTCGAGAGTTGGGGTAGGCGCCCCGATTTCGTGATCGGCCATTCGATCGGCGAGGTGGTCGCGGCGTACGCGGCGGGTGTCTTCTCGCTGGAGGATGCGTGCCGGCTGGTGGCGGCGCGGGGAAGGTTGATGGGTGAGCTGCCTGCCGGCGGTGCGATGGTCGCGGTCGCGGCGAGCGAGGAGGAGGCGCGGGAGTCGGTGGCGGGCTATGGGGGTCGTGTGGCGCTGGCGGGTGTGAATGGCCCGGCGTCGGTGGTGCTGTCGGGCGATGCGGATGCGGTGGCGGAGTTGGCGGCTCTGTGGGAGAGCCAGGGTCGCAGGGTGAAGCGGCTGCGGGTCAGTCATGCGTTCCACTCGCCGCGGATGGACGCGATGCTCGGGGAGTTCGCGCGGGCGCTCGACGGGATCTCGTTTGAGGAGCCGCGGATCCCGGTCGTCTCGAACGTGACGGGTGGGGTGGCCCCGGAGGGGCTGCTGAGCGACCCGGGATATTGGGTGCGCCACGTGCGCGAGCCTGTGCGCTTCGCGGACGGCGTCGCCTGCCTGACGGAGCGGGGTGTGGGTGGTTTCCTGGAGCTGGGGCCGGATGGGGTGCTGAGCGCGATGGTGCCCGAGTGCCTCGCGGGCGGCGCGGGCGGTGGCGGTACGGGTGAGCCCGGTGCGCCAGGGGAGCCGGTGCGCGTCGGCTCGCCAGCGCCGGTGGCCGTCGCGGTGCTGCGTCGCGAGCGCGCGGAGGCGAGGTCGCTGCTCGGTGCGCTGGCGGAGCTGTGGGTGCGTGGGGGGGAGGTCGACTGGGGCGCGGTGTTCGCCGGCGCCGGCGCGCGGCGGGTGGCGCTGCCGCCATACGCGTTCCAGCGCGAGCGCTACTGGCCCGCGGTCGGCGGGTTCGGCGCGGGCGCCGTCGCGGCGGTCGGGCAGGAGCGGACCGAGCATGCGCTGCTGGGCGCGGCTGTCGGGGTTGCTGGTGGTGAGGGTTTGCTGTTCACGGGGCGGTTGTCGCTGTCGGCCTTCCCGTGGCTGGCCGATCGCGTGGTGGGTGGCGTGGCGACGCTGCCGGCTGCGGCGTTCGTGGAGCTGGCGCTGTACGCGGGCGGCCAGGTGGGGTGCGGGGTGTTGCGGGAGCTTGTGTTGGAGGCGCCGCTCGAGTTGGACGAGAGCGGTGGGGTGCAGTTGCAGGTGGTGCTGGGCGGGGCCGACGAGTCGGATGCGCGGCGGGTGAGCTTCTATGGACGTTCGGGGGATGCGCTGGATGGGGGGTTGGCGGGCAGCGAGGATGGGTGGGTGCGGCACGCCGCCGGCGTGGTCGTTGCGGGTGTGGCCCCGTCCTCCGGGGAGGCGGCGGCGCTGCGTGAGCGCGCGCGGGAGCTCGGCGAGGCGTGGCCGCCGGAGGGCGCGGTCGCCGTCGAGGTCGACGACGTGTACGACGGGCTCGCCGAGCGGGGGCTGGAGTACGGGCCGGCGTTTCAGGCCGTGCGGGGCGCGTGGCGCAGGGGGGACGAGGTGTTCGCCGAGGTCGCGCTGCCCGAGAGCGTGAAGCTGCATGCGGGCCCGTTCGGGTTGCACCCGGTGCTGCTGGACGCGGCGCTGCACG
>JBEKYV010000188.1:0-6870 GCA_049510515.1 Solirubrobacteraceae bacterium
GTCACGTCCACTGTAGAGAATGCGCAGGATTGTTACCGTACCCGCCGTGACGTGCAACGCGATCACAGCGGCGTTCGAAGCCGAGAATGGGTAGACCGGGGCGCAGATCGTCGCGCGAGGGCGGGTAGGCGCTGGTCGCAAGCCCCACCACCAGCCCGGAGATCACCGGGTCGATGCCCGACTCAAACATCGCCACCCACAGGCCGACCGCCAGCACGATCGACACCGGGCGCAGCCACCGCGGCGCGCGCGCGAGCAGGAGCAGGCCGCCGAGCAGCGCCACCGCCACCGCCAGCGCGAGGATCGAGACGTGCGTGGTGTAGACGATCGCGATCACCAACAGCGCGCCGAGGTCGTCGACCACCGCCAGCGTCAGCAGGAAGACGCGCAAACGCGTGGCCGCGCGCGGCGTGAGCAGCGCCAGCGCGCCGAGCGCGAACGCGGTGTCCGTCGACATCGCCGCCCCCCAGCCGTGCGCGCCCGGGCCGCCGGCGTTGAGCGCCAGGTAGATGGCCACCGGGACCGCCATCCCGCCGAGCGCGGAGAACAGGGGAATCGCCACGCGGCGGCGCTCGCGTAGCTCGCCGAGGTCGAGCTCGCGCTTGGCCTCCAGCCCAACCACGAGGAAGAAGAAGGTCATCAACCCCTCGTTGACCCAGTGGCGCAGGTCGGTCGAGATCCCGCTGGCACCGATGGTGATCGAGAGCGTGGTGCGCCACAGTGACTCATAGGAGTGCCACCACGGCGAGTTGGCCCACACCAGAGCCAGCACCGTCATCGCCGCCAGCACGATCGCGCTGCCGGTTTCGGTGCCGAGAAAGTCCCGCACCGGCGCCGCCAGGTTGCGGGCCCAGGCGGTGCGGCCGGGGTCTGTCGCGGCTTCTCGCTCGCGTGCGGTCACGGGCGGATTATCGCGTCACGCCGGGCGGCGTCGGAGGTCGGTTGGCGCCTCGAAGTCAAGTACCTACGCCGCGGCCTCGCCGACGCGCCTCGGTGGCGAGCGCCGGGAGAGCACCGCGCCCCAGTCGGCGTCGTCGATCACGCCGGGGCGCGTGCTCGCGATGAACTCAGCCAACACCTCGGAGAGCCCGACAGGATCCTCCAGATGCGGAAAGTGCGCGGCGCGAGGCAGCGTGTGGAAGCGGCAGTTGGGGATCGCTTCGTGCGCGAGGCGTCCGTGCGACAACGGGATCGTGTTGTCGCGCTCGCCCCACACGATCAACGTGGGCGTCGACTCAAGCAGATACAGACGATCCGTCGCGCTCACCCGCTGGCCGTGCACATCGATCACCGCGCGGAGCGTCTGCAGGAACGCCTGGCGCGCGTCGGCGTTCTCCAACGGGCGTAACGCGCGAGCCACTGCCTGCATGTGCACGCCGAGGCGCACCTCGCGCTCGCGCAGGCGGTGTCCGGCGTCGGTCAGTCCGCCGAGCAGGCGCCGGTGGATGGTGAGCGACAGCAGCGCGGAGACGCCGGGCAGCGCGGCGGTGCGCAGAACCGGGCTGACTTCGTGGCCGAGACCGCCGGAGGAGATCAGCACCAGCCGCTCGGTGCGTTGGGGGAACTGGTAGAAGAACTGCATCGCCACGCCCCCTCCGAGCGAGTGTCCGACGATGGTTGCACGGTCGATCCCGATCGCCGCCAAAAGGTCGCGGATGCTGGAGGCGTGCGCCCCCAGCGAGTAGTCGCCGCGCGGCGCCGCCGAGTCGCCATGGCCGATCAGGTCGGGGGCGATCACCGTGTAGTCGCTCGCCAGGCTCAACGCCACCGAGCGCCAGTGGCTGGAGGAGTTGAGCATCCCGTGAATCAGCACCACCGGTGGCCCGTTGCCCGCGACGCGGTAGATCATGCGACGTCCGTGGAGCTCGATCTGCCACTCGTCGAATCTCGGCGGGATGGTGGGCACCCCCACCGGCCGCGGGGGCTCCCGGGAACGGCCGTCGCCGTCTGTGGTGGGGTGGCTGGTTGTCATGGTATGACCTGTCTCCACCCTAAACGATCCGGCTGGCGGCCCACACGTGCAGCAGGTTTCGCCCGATTTGAGAAAGACGCGCGATGCACCGATCTGACAGAGTCCGCGGTCGCATCGGGTACTACCAGCGGTGATACCATTGGTGCGCGATGACCAAGATCAGCATCAGTCTTGAGGACGACCTCTACCAACAGGTGCGCACCGCGGCTGGGTCTGACGGCGTATCCGGCTGGCTGGCCGCAGCGGCAGCCGCTCGCCTGCGAGTGGATGCCATGCGCGCCATCGCGGATGAGATTGCCGAGGCGACTGGCGGTCCCTACACGGAGCGCGAGCTCAACGAGGCCCGTGAGTGGCTGCCCTTGTCTTCGATGCCGGTGGGCTGATCGCCCTCGACCGCGGCAAGCGGGAGGTCGGCAGGCTGCTTGCGGTGGCAGCGGATGCGGGCGTCGAGGCAGTGACGTCGGCTGCCACCGTGGCTCAGGTGTGGCGCGACCCCACCCGCCAGGCAAGGCTCACTCGCGCGCTCGCGAGCGTCGTGGAGCGTTCACTCGATCCGCCCGCCGCTCGTGAGTGTGGCCTCCTGCTGGCCCGGGCACACACCAGTGACATAGCGGACGCAGCAATCGCGCTTCTGGTGGAGGATGGTGACACGGTGGTAACCAGCGACCCCGACGATATGGCTCACCTGCTCAATACAGTTGGTACCCACGCACGAGTGCTCTCAGTGTGAGCCGACCTTGAGGATACGAGCCAACGTCCCAGAGACCCGGAAGGGGTCGCGATAGTGAGCACAGTCGCAACCCCGCCGACCCCACCGCCGACGGAGCGAGGCGCGCCAAAGGTCAACCTGCGTCTGGTGTTTGCCGGGCTGCTGCTGGTGATGTTCCTCGCGGCGCTCGACCAGACGATCGTCGCGACCGCACTGCCGACGATCGTCGGGGATCTCGGCGGGCTCAACCACATCTCGTGGGTTGTCACCGCGTACCTGCTCGCCCAAACGGTGGTCACGCCGCTGTACGGCAAGCTCGGCGACCTGTATGGGCGCAAGATCGTGCTGCAGAGCGCGCTTGTCGTGTTCCTCGCCGGCTCGGCGCTGTGCGGGCAGAGCCACAGCCTCGATGAGCTGATCGCCTTCCGCGCGGTGCAGGGCCTCGGCGGGGGCGGGTTGATGGTGAGCGCGCAGGCGGCGATCGGCGACGTGGTGGCGCCCCGCGAACGGGGCCGCTACACGGGCCTGTTCGGCGCGGTGTTCGGCTTGGCGAGCGTCGCCGGGCCGCTGCTGGGCGGGTTCCTCACGACCAATCTGAGCTGGCGCTGGATCTTCTACGTCAATCTGCCGCTCGGCGTGGCCGCCCTGTTCGTCCTCGCCGCCACGCTGCCCGCGGCATCGGAGCGCGTGCACCACACGATCGACTACCTCGGCACCGCGCTGCTGGCGGCGGGGCTGAGCGCGATCGTGCTGGCGGCGTCGCTCGGCGGCACCTCCTACGCGTGGGGCTCCAGCACGATCGTCGGGCTGTGGATCGGCGGGGGGGTGCTGCTGGCGGCGTTCCTCGTATGGGAGCGCCACGCCAGCGAGCCGATCCTGCCGCCAAAGCTGCTGCGCAATCGCGTGTTCGCGGTCACCAGCGCCGTCGGCTTCGTGGTGGGATTTGCGCTGTTCGGGGCGATCACCTATCTGCCGCTGTTCCTGCAGGTCGTCAAGGGCGCCAGCCCCACCGGCTCGGGGCTGCAGCTGGTGCCCCTGATGGGCGGTTTGCTAATCACCTCGATCGCCTCCGGGCAGATCATCACGCGCACCGGCCGCTACAAGGCCTTCCCGATCGCCGGCACGGCGGTGATGACGCTGGGCCTGTATCTGCTCTCGACGATGAGCTCGTCGAGCAGCAGGGGGCTGATTTTTGTGTTCATGTTCGTTGTGGGGTTGGGTTTGGGGATGGTGATGCAGGTGCTCGTACTGGCGGTGCAGAACGCGGTCGAGTATTCCGACCTGGGCGTGGCGACTTCCGGTGCGACGCTGTTTCGCTCGATCGGCGGCTCGCTCGGCACGGCCACGCTCGGCGCGATCTTCGCCAACCGCCTGCATGAAGAGCTCAAGCGCTATCTGCCGGCGAGCGCCGCGAAGCAGGCGGGCAGCAGCAGCGGCGAGGTGGACCCGGCGCAGATCGCGCACCTGCCGCCGGCGTTGCACAGCGGCTATCTGCACGCGTTCACCGGCTCGCTGAGCAGCGTTTTCCTCACCGCTTCGGGCTTTGCCGTGGTGGGGTGGGTGCTTACCTGGTTTATCCGCGAGCTGCGTTTGCGCGACACCGTCGCGACGGGCGATCTGAGCGACACCTACGCCACGCCCCGCGACGGCGATTCGCTGGTGGAGATCGTCAACAAGCTCGGCCGCCTCGATCGCCGTGCAGGAGCGAGGGAGATCGTGGTGCGGGTGGCGGCGCGCGCCGGCGTGGATCTCTCACCGGCGGCGTGCTGGCTGTTGGCGAGGCTCAGCGAAAGTCACACCCCCAACCTGGCGACGCTCGCCTCGCAGTATGAGATCGACCTCGACACGCTCACCGCCGCACGCGAGGAGCTGACGGTCAAGGGCCTGATCGTCGCGCCGTCGCCGAATGGCGAGCCCTCAGCCAAGGCGCTCGCCGACAACCACACCTCAGCCAAAGCCCTCACCGACGACGACCATCCCCCGGCCCAGGCGCTCGCCGACAATGACCATCCCTCCGCCTGGGCGCTCACCGCCGAGGGCCACGCGACGCTCGCGCGGCTGATCGCCACCGGCGAACGGCGCCTCGCCGACCTGCTGGAGGGCTGGCGCCCGGAGGAGCACGAGGAGCTCGCGCGGATGATCGCCGGTCTGGCGCGGCAGTTCTTCATCGACGCCTCCAGCCTGTGCGCGCCGGTGCAGGCGGCAGCGCCGGTGCAGTGATCGCCTACACTCCCCGCTGTGAGCGTGGCCGACACAATTCAGGGCCATATCCTGAGGCTCCACCAGAAACTCTACGAGCGCAGCGACGGGATGGTCGGACACAGGATCCTCGGCGTGCCCGCGCTGCTGCTGCGCACCACCGGCCGCCACAGCGGAGCGCAGCGCTGCAGCGCGCTGATGTACGCCGCCGATGGCCCCAACTACGTGGTGGTCGCCTCCAACGGCGGCTCCGACAGACCGCCGGGATGGCTGCACAACGTGCGCGCCAAGCCCGAGGTGGAGATCCAGATCGGGCGCACAAGGAAACCCGCCACCGCACACGTGGTTGAGTCCGGCGACGCTGAGTACGCGAGGCTGTGGAAGCTCGTCAACGACAACAACCGCGGCCGCTACGACGCCTACCAGCAGCACACCGCGCGTCCGATCCCGCTGGTCGTGGCCAGCCCAGCATGAGTGCGGGGACCTGCCACCCAGCGTAGAACGCGGTAGGCCGAGCGCGAGTAGGCCGAGCGCGGGTAGGCCGAGCGCAAGCCCGCCATCCGCGGCGGCGTCTCGCCCAGGGATCGCGAGCTTTGAGCGATGTACCGGGTAGGCGGTCCAGATCGGTACCGGATGGGTGGTACACTGTGCCGATGTCGATTGAGCTCAATCCATTCGTGTGGGATCGGCCACTCGACGACCCGTCGAAGATCATCGGGATGGAGGCGTTCGCCAACGAGGTCGCTCTCACGCTGAAGGGCCAAACCAACGTCGCACTGTTCGGGCCACGTGACACCGGCAAGACCACCTTCACCAACCAACTCGCGCTCGAGCTTGCGAAAAAGCATGGCGCGGGCGCGCCGCCGTTCGACGTGATCAAGGTGAATCTGCAGCGGGTGGTGAGCATCCCCGGATTCATCGGGTGCGTGCACGACGCGATGTGCAGCCACCCAGTCAAGAGCGTGCGCCGGGCTGCCCAGCGTCAGATCGGCGTTTTGGAGAAGGAGATCGGCTTCGATATCAAGGTGATCAAGGGCTCGGTGAGGAGCTCTGCGGTGACACCCGCACAGAATGCCGAGACGCTGCACGCACAACTGCTTGCCCTACGTTCCCTCTCTCATCGTCTGGTGGTTGTGTTCGATGAGTTTCAGCGACTGCGCCACTGCCCCGGCGACCCGCTGGCGATTATCCGCTCGGCGCTGATGAGCTCGGGCGCCAACCACGTCTCGCTGCTCTTCACGGGATCGATCCGCAACGCGTTGAAGATGATGCTGGAGAGCTCCGACCAGCCAATCTTTGGCGAGGCCACACAGATGCAGCTGCCGGCGATCAGCCGGATCGATTTCCTGGAGTACCTCGACTTCCAGTTCGAAGCCACCCGCAAGCCGGCCGACGAGGCCGCACTCAACCATCTGCTCAACGCCACCCACGGGCATCCCCGCAGCACTCAGCAGCTGGCGTGGGAGTGCTGGGCCAACACCCCTGCCGGAGCGCCGGTGACGCTGGACACCGTAATCGCCGCACACGACCGGCTTGTGCAAACCATTGAGCGCTCCGAGTTCGCGTCGGTGTTCAACGTCCTGCTGAGCGGCGATGAGGGCGAGGCCAACGAGGTGCGCGCGCTGCAGCTGCTCGCCGATCGAGGTGGCGATAACGTGACCAGTCGGCCGATCGCCACTCGCTACGGATTCTCCAGCCACTCGCGCGTGCAACCGGCGCTCGCACGGCTGCAGGGACGCGGGCTCGTCGATCAGCGAGACGGCACGTGGTATGTCGTCGATCCGCTCTTCAGCGAGTGGCTGCGGCGGGCCTCGCCGCTCGCCGACCTGCCGGCGGCGCTTGCAGAGGAGTGAGCTGTGCCGGTTGCGCTAAGGACCTATCCCGGTAGAGGACGTGCGTCCGGGGCGTTCGATGGCCAAGCAGGGCAAGGACGCAGGGGCGAAGGCGTGGCAGCGCCACGTCGAGCCCTGAGGACGCAGCCATGCGCCGG
>JBEKYV010000189.1:0-6865 GCA_049510515.1 Solirubrobacteraceae bacterium
GCTCAGGGTCGGCCCGCTGAGGATCGACACCGCCGCCCATACCGCGACCCTCCACGACCGGCCCCTCGACCTGCGCGCGATGGAGTACAACCTGCTCGTCCACCTCGCCAGCGACCCCCGGCGGGTCTTCTGCAAGCAGGAGCTATTGTGGGCCGTCTGGGGATACCCGGCGGTCTGCGCGACCCGAACGCTCGACAGCCACGCCAGCCGCCTACGCCGTAAGCTCGCTGGCGGGGGCGAACAGTGGATTATCAACCGGCACGGCGTGGGCTATAGGCTGATCTGAGCTGGAAGCCCACGAGCGCCCAATGGCACTTGTGCGACGCGCTGACGGGAGCAACCCTTCTAGACCGCACTGCGTGGGAATAGGCTGTACGGGGTGCAGGCGTTTGGGATAGATCCAGGTTGAGATGCCGATGACGCCCCAGCAGATGGAGCGCCTGTGGTGTCTCGTGCGCGACGCGCAGGCCGAGAAAACGCGCCCGTGGCAGCCTGGCGAAACGAGCCGGCCGGTGACCTTCGTCACGGACCACCTTACAAAGGAGGGATGGAAACTCGGCTGGCATCTCGTCGCCGCATACCGCGAGCAGCACCCAGCGCTGTTTCGCTCCTACAGCGAGGCAGACCTGCACGTCCAATCGCTCGATCTACTCAGCGAAGCAGAGCAGCCGGCCACCCTCGATGACCTTGCGAAAGCACTCGCAGCAAAGGCTGTCGAAGACGAGGGCACATGGCTCATCGAGGTTCCGCTAGCCAACATCAAGATGGAGCGTCGATGGGCACCGGCGGGTAGCACCGCGCTAGTGCGCCAAGCCTGGAACAACGACTGGAAGCCGGGAGAACAAAGGTCGTTAGTGGCCCACAACGATGCAGACGACGAGTTTGCCATCTTCCAACACCTGAAAGACCGACTGTCACCGATCACACGTTTTTACATGCTCGGGGACGCCATCGATGACACCAAACGCACCGCGAGTCTTACACTAATTCAGGAGGGTCGGCGACAGATCGCGGTGGAACAGGCGACAGCCAAGGCCCATTATGCCTTGGCCGCGTGGTGGGTTCTTTCTCCCGGAGACTGGCAGGAAAGACCGCCCATTGTGAGTACCTGGGCACCACAACCAGATCAATGGGAGGAACCGCCCCACAAGCGATACGACCCCGATCAGTGGATCTCGAAAGAGCGCAGCCACAACGGAGCGATCTATATGTATGAGCCGTATGCTCTGCCAGCAGACGACATACTGGCAGTACCCTTCGCGGCATTCCAGAAGATCGCGCTACGGCCGGCACAGGCACTGCTCGGAAGCACCGCTGCGCTTTACCGCTGCGAAGTCGGAAGTGGCCTCACGCTGTCAGAGCGTATCTCTGAGGTAGCACGGGCGATCGAGCGACTTTGCGAGCCCGCGAGTGGCGGGCAAGTATGGAGCCGCTGGAGCCGCCTCTCGGCACACTTTGACGTGTGGGCGACGTTGGAAGCCAACCGCGGTTACTCTCCATCGCGAGCGAGAGAACTCCAACAGCGCCTGCGTAACGCCCGCAACATCAGCACCCACGGAGCCGACGCAGCGCTCATAGACCTAGGCTGGACGGCGGGAAACCGACATCTCATGCATGGGCATACGGCGCTTGCCGATGATCTAGCACTTGCAGCGCTATACCGGGACTTGCGCCCGATGGTCGCGGTCGTCGGCGAGGCGCTAAAAGCGACCTGGCACGCCATGCTCGACTCGGACTTCAGTGAGGAAGCCTTCGAGCGACTGTTCGCCTAGCTTTGCGCCTCAGTGTGACGGCATACGCCGCCGAACGCCGATTGTGCGACGGTGTGTCGTTGGGGAGCGGTTGCATAGTCGCTCCCAGAGCGGGGCGTGTGGCTCTTGCCTTACGTGTGGCGGACTGGATCGGGCGGGTGGATTCCAGTCGGATGGAAGCCGCCAAGTTCGTCGGTGAGCCACTCGCGAAGTAACCCACCGCTGATCGCTTGGCGTCGAAGCTCCATGCAATGAGCGCGAGATAGGCTCGCCAAACGGTCGCTTTGCAGGAGATGGAAGGGTAGCGACACCGGATTTCCGTCCGAGGTCTGTATGCAAGGGTGAGGCATGGCTTGCAACCCGAGGAAGCCGTAAACGTATTGCGCCGCAATTAGATATCGATACGCGAGTGTCGGCCGGTGGGCATTAAGTGCGACGATGCCAAGACCAAACCAACACTCAGCACGGTACAGCCACGACACCCGGTTGCTGAGGTCGAGCACTGCTTCAAAGTTGTCTTGTGCGCTGGATGCACCTGCTGCGAGATCAATAAAGCCCGCGATCACCAGTGCCGTGTTTCGCCGATACGGCCGGTTGGAGCGCTCGGCGATGTCCAGAGCCCTTTGTGCGTCCGTGGCCCCGCGATCAATTTGCGCTCTCCGCAGTGCTAGATCCAGGTCCAGTTCCGATGAGGATCGCAACTCGGCTTGCGCGCGCGCAAGCGTTCGGCGTGCGGCGGCGAACTGTCCGACATTGCTCTGATGGTTGGCAACGTGCAACATCGCACGCGCATCAATCCTTGTTCCGATCGGTGTGAACTTGTCGAGGGCAAGCGGCTTCTTTCCGCGCACGCCTGCCCTCGCTGACAGCTGAAAGGTGAGAATTTGCGCCGCCACGTCGAGTTCATCACGCTTTTCACGGGCGGCCCGCACCGCCTCGTTAAGAAACAGCGCGACAGAATAGCGACCGGACTCAAACGCCCGGAGAACGTATCTATCGATAACTTTAAAGCCATGCTCTGGCGATCTCATGGTAAGTGATTGCGCCTTCGACAACAAGCGCTCTAATTGGTTCGCCGCGTTGTCGGCGGCTCTCTGGATGTTGGTACCATCCTCTGTGGTGCGTCGATGACACCGTTCATGGACGTGTACCGTCCATTGCTCCGGGAAGGCCGTGTCGAATTGAATAGGACTCCCTGCCACTACGCGTACCAAGCGTCCCGATAGGTCCCGCTTAGCGATCATGTGATGCTCCTCGTGGCGCATGGCGGTCGAACGCGGCACCGGAGGGCTGACTAGCCACTCTCGCCTCTCGTGATCAAGCAGCTCGGGTGCGAAGTAATCGAGACACCACGCACACCACGGACCGTGCTGATCTGTCAGGCTCCAAGGGAGGAGCGGCACAGTTCTCGACATGGCGACGTTCATAGCACAGCTTGAGCCGCTTTGCAACACACGTCGACCGCTTGTGCGACACGGCAACTAATGGCTCTCGCCGAGAATATCCTCATCGTCCGGTGTTCGCGGAAAGTCGCCCTGTAGTACCGCTAGCAGCTTCTCTAGCCACGCCTGCACCCCGATCTCCTCGATGAGCTTCTTGTTATCGGCCACCCACTTATCTTCGCTGACCAGTGGTTTATGTTCACCCATCAAATCGGGCGTTATGTTGATGGCGTAGAACGGGTTGATGAGCATGTGCTCGGCGTCTTTGAGAGACCCTTCGTCCATATAGCGTGTTACTCCTAAACACAGTTATTATGCCTGGGGTTCACAGAAATAGCTAGCGTATTTCTGTTGACCGCCAGCGGCGCCTAGCGTAGACTACGTGGAGCGAATGAGCCGGTAGCAGCCAAGCGACACCCGCTCAAACCGCGGCTCCTTTCCACGAACGCCACTCGACAGACACCAGCTAACGGAGTCCCGAGATACGGTGAGGCCGAGCAGTCGCTCGACCGCAGCATGGACATGCGTCGAACGCATCGGCCCGCCTTCATCGGCGAGCACACGAACGACTGCATCCATGACCCAGCCTGGACGACGATCACGTTTCCGCTGGCTCTTGATCGCCCGTGGCTGTGCATCGCTGGCCCGCAACCGCTTGAGCCGCTTGACCACATAGCTCAACCGGGAGCGGTCAGCAGACGCCAAGACCTTCGTAACTTCTGTCACAATGTTGCCAGAAGCGCCAACATCTTGGTTCGATGGTACTTGCGTCGCCTGCACCAAAGTTTCGTTATTCGAACCAAGGTGGTTCGAATACCTTCCGCTCGCTTGCACTATGACGTCGCTACTCCAACCAGCCTGTTGGTGGCACGTCGGCGTGCAACTCCATGCGAACACCGTTCTGAGCCAACAGGGGGATGCCCCCGTCAATCACGTGGATGACGTGCGTCGCTCCGTGGTGGGTAAGCAGGCTGGCGGCGGTCGCCGCGCGCACCCCCGTGGCGCAGATCACGGCGATCGGCAAGGCCGGATCCAACTCCGGCGGGATCCCGGCGATGTCATGCCACGGCATGAACACCGACCCCGGCACATGTCCGGCGTTCCACTCGCGTAGCTCACGAACATCCAGAAGCTGCAGCTCCGGCTCCCGCGTGAGTCGTCCGAGGAGGTCGGCGGCAGCCACCCGCTCGGTCGATCTCACCGCGTGCCGTTCCTGGCGCCAGTTGGTCATGCCGCCCGCCAACAGGCCGGCGACGTTGCGAACCCCCACCGACAGCGCCAGCTTGGCGGCGCGCCGCCCGTCGGCGTCGTCGCGCCCAATGAACACGATCTCCCGATCGTGGTCGGCCAGCCACGCGAGCTTGGAGCCAAACCCGGAGCTGAACGACGGGATGCAGATCGAGCCGTGGATGTGGACGTCGTCGAACTGCAGGTCGGTGCGGACGTCCACCAGCAGCGCCCCTTCGTCGCGCTTGAGCTGCACCTGGTGGGGGTAGAGCGCGGGCGCCTCCACCCCGCTGATGAGCAGCGGACCGCGGTTGAGCGCCACGATCTTCTCGAAGTTCGGCGGCTGAGGGCCCAGCTTGGCCAGCGCCTGCACGACGAACTCCTCCTCGTCCTCGATCGCGAGCGTCGGGTTGTGTTGCCTCTCGTAGCCGACGGTTGAGCAGATCTTCATGTCCATGCCCGGGCCCCCGCACATCGAGCCCCCGAGATGTGCAGGCCACAGCTCGCAATCGCCGGGGAGGGTAAGCAGCCGCCGGTGCACCGAGCGGAAGATCTGGCGAGCTCCCTCGGCCTGCTCGACGGCCAAGTCGGTGCGGGCGACGTCGCCCACGAACAGGCTATCGCCGCTCAACACCGCCCACGGATCGCCGCCGCGGGTGGTGTCGATCAGCAGGAACGCGGTGTGCTCGGGGCGGTGACCGGGGGTGTGCAGGGCGCGCACCGTGAGCGACCCCAAGCGCAGCTCCCACTCATCCTCGAAGGGCTCGTGCTCATAGTCGGGGTCCGCGAGGCGGTGGATGTGGATGCAAGCCCCCGTGGCCGCCACCAGTCGCCCGTGCCCAGAAACGTGGTCGGCGTGGTTGTGGGTCTCGAGCACGTGCTCGATGCTCACCCCCCGGTAGCGTGCCAGCTCGAGGTACTCGTCGATCTCAAAGCGCGGATCGACAACCGCCGCGACCCCTGCCCGCTCGTCGCCGATCAGGTAGGAGGCGCAGCCGAGGTCGTCGTGGGTGATCTGCCTGAAGAGCATCGCCCACGGCCGGTGCTGGTCAGTGCGGCTGGGGCACGATGCGGATGTAGGGCTTGGGCGTCTTCCAGCCGTCGGGGTAGGTCGCTTTGGCCTCCTCGTCGGAGACCGAGCCCGCGATGATCACGTCCTCCCCCGGCTTCCAGTTGACCGGCGTCGCGACCTTGTGGCCGGCGGTCAGCTGCAGCGAGTCGATTACCCGCAGCACCTCGTCGAAGTTGCGCCCGGTCGTCATCGGGTAGATGAGGATCAGCTTGACCTTCTTGTCGGGGCCGATCACGAACACGTTGCGCACCGTCTGGTTGTCGGCGGGGGTGCGCTCAAGCGGGTCGCCGGAGGTGCTCGCGGGGAGCATGCCGTAGAGCTTTGAAACGTTGAAGTCCGCATCGCTGATGATCGGGTAGTTGGGAGCCGCGCCCTGGGTCTCCTCGATGTCGCGAGCCCACTCCCCGTGCCTGTCGAGTGGGTCGACCGAGAGGCCGATGATCTTCACGCCGCGGCGGTCGAACTCTGGCTTTGCGTTTGCCATGTAGCCGAGCTCGGTGGTGCACACCGGCGTGAAGTCCTTGGGGTGGGAGAACAACACCGCCCACGAGTCGCCGATCCAGTCATGGAATTTGATCCGTCCCTCGGTCGTGTCGGCCTCGAAATCGGGGGCCATGTCGCCTAGCTGCAATGCCATGTTTGCTTCCTTTCAGTCCACACTGGTTGGTTTCGATTCACGCCGACCGGCCGCCGTGCCTTCCCTCGGGTCCCGGCCAGCGCCACAAGGGTGTCTGGTGCAACTCTACGAACATGCTCCGCTGCGCCAGAGTATGGCGCCAGAAAAGCCGCTGCCGACGCTCACGGCCGAGCACCTGCCACGAAAGTCATTGCAGCGCTCGCACACCTCGGCGGGCACCACCCCGATACGCATCAATTGGCACTAAGCTTATCGGGTTTATGCAAATTCTCATCAAGGTGGACTTACCCCAGATACAACCCATGCGACCGCATGGGCACGGCGCCCTGCGGCTCACCTTCGCCGCCGGCGCAACCGCGAGGTTTACCTGCCGGCCGTCTCTCGGGGCTCCCCACGCACGGAACCAGATCAACGAAGTGAGCTCCGGGAGATGCGCCTGGGGGGAATCGAACCTCCGACCTGCGGCTTGAAAGGCCGCAGGTTTCCCGCTCAACCACGCGATATAGGCCGCAAATGCGACCAAGATGCCAAGATGCGACCAACAATTCTCCTCGATGACCTCCAGACCCACTATCCGCTCCCACCGCACGTCCGACGATAGACTGGGCGCTGCCTACTAGTGCTTTGGCGGGTTGTCATTCGCGTTGGGGTGGGCGGGGGAGGGGTAGGTCGGCAAGGTCGATCGTCTGCTGGCAGGTGGAGCAGCGGCCGGTCCAGCATTTGAAGATCGGCTGGA
>JBEKYV010000019.1:0-17190 GCA_049510515.1 Solirubrobacteraceae bacterium
CTCCGATCCGCACCAGTCCACAGCGTATAGCGCACGCTGGTTTTGTGCGATCCAATCCAATCGTGATCATCGCGCGCCGCTTGATGAACGCTACGCTCGGTCGTCGGGCCATAGCTGTGCTTGCCGTGCTGGTCGCGTTCGCACGTATGTGGTTTGTCGCCACTGCGGCCGGAGCGACCATCCCTGGGGCCGAGCAGACAGCAAGGCTAAGCGCCGCGCTCTCACCCGAGCACCTCGGACAGGGCACCACGATCGTCTTCGGCTTCACGATCGCGACCACCACCGGACAGGTCCCCTCGCCTCTGACTGCCCTAGACCTCTACTACCCCGCCAACCTCGGAATCGGCACCAGCGGCCTCGGCCTCGAAACCTGCAGCGCCGCCGTCCTCGAAATCGACGGCCCCGAAAGCTGTCCCTCCCAGTCGCAGATGGGCTATGGCAAAGGGCTCGTCGAGATCCCCTTCGGCCCCGAAATCCTCAAAGAGACAGCCCAGATCACGATTTACATGGAACACGTCCACGAAGGACACCTCGGGCTGCTCTTCTACGCCAACGGACACCTCCCCGTCTCCGCTCAGATCACCTTCTCCGGCCTCGTTCTTCCAGCAATGAATCCCTTCGGCGGAGACCTCGCAGCCACGGTTCCCCTCGTCCCCACCCTACCCGGAGCGCCCAACGCCTCCCTGGTGCAGCTGCGCTCCACGATCGGCCCCCTGCACCTCACCTACTACGAACACACCCGCGACAGGTACCGGCCCTACCACCCCCGCGGGATCGTCCTGCCGAACACCTGCTCCCACGGCGGCTTCCACTTCGCCGCCTCCTTCGCCTTCGAAGACGGCACCCACACCAGCGCCCACACCGTCGTGCCCTGCCCTGCACAGCGCCGACGGCGTTAGCTATGCCGCATGCCAACCCCAACTTTGAGCCGACACGCGAAGCGCAACCTTGAGCGCGAGCGGGAGATGCACCGGCTGCGAACCGTCGAGGGCTGGAGTCTGGGGGAGATCGCCAAACGGTTCGACATCACGCGCGAGCGGGTCCGTCAGATCCTGCGTATGTACGTCGGCGTGAGCGGAACACCGCCCGCCGCCAAGGCCCGCGTAGCCGCACGACGTAAAGTCCGCGGTGCCCAAAGACGCGCAGAAAGGTACGCGCGTGCGAACGCCAAGGCTCGCCAGATCATCGCCGCTTGGAAGCGCAGCGAGGATCCGCGAGACATCGCCAACAGACTGAGCCTGACAACAACCAGCGTCACCGAAGTCATCCGCGACCGGGCGAGCGCCGCTGACCGCGCTGCTCGGCGCCCACCATCCAGGCGATCATCCCAGCCTGGCCATCCCAGGGCGTAAGCTCGCGTTACTGAGGCTTCTCGTGGTTGGCGAGTCGCTCGAGCGCGTCGGTGATCGCGAGCGCACCGTCGCTTTGGGCGAGCGCGACGGCCATCGTCTTCGCGCCGTGCGTGAGCGAGGGATCCGTGAGCGCATGTGTGATCACGTGCCGTAGCTTGTGGGGTGCGGTGCTTCTGCGGACGCGGACACCTGCTCCCGCGGCGAGTACGCGGGCGGCGTTATCGGGCTGGTCGCGTCCGTCGGGGATGCACAGCAGCGGCACGCCGTCGGCGAGGGCAGCATTGATCGTCTGCCAGCCTGCGTGGGAGATGACGAGCGCAGCGTGCGGGAACACGTAGCGGTGAGGGATGAAGGCCACCGTGCGAGTGTTCGGCGGGATCCGCAGCGAAGCGATGTCGAGAGCCGGCCCGGTCGTCAATAACGCTCTGACGGGCAGGCCGGCGATCGCGTCGAGGATGCGCTGGGCGAGCGCCTGCTGGTTCATGTAGCTGGTGCTGAGGCTGATGACGACCAGAGGGTCCGTGTCGCCACTCGGGCCAAGGGGAGCGCCACTCGGCGGGGTAGGGCTCGAACGCGGGGCCGACGTAGTGCACGTTCGCGGGTAGCCGCCCGCGGCTTGAGAAGTCGAACTCGGCGGTGCTCATAACGTAGATCGCGTTGGCGCCGAGCAGCTGCTGCTCGAAGCGCCGCAGCGGCCCCAGCCCCTGCTCGGCACGCGCCTTGTTCAGAAGCGGCACGCCGGTGTTGAACATCCATCCGGCGACACCCCCGGGGAGACCGTCGCGCACCGCGCCCAGGCGGCCGGGCATCGGTCGCAAGCCGGTGAACAGCGGCGGGGCACCATCGACGGGGAACGGGTAGGGGCAGTGCACGAGTGCGGCTGCCGGCACGCCCGCACCCTCGGCAGCGATCGCTGCACCGCTCAGCATCCAGTCGAACACCACGACATTCGCTGGCTGGTCTGCGAGCAGCTCGGCGCTCTCGCGGCTGACATCGAGCACGAACGCGAACAGGCCGTTGCGTAGCAAGCGGATATCGGCCCCGGGCCTGGTGCAGGCTTGCCAGTCAAGCAGCGTGTCGCTCTCGCGCCGCGTGAGGTCAAGGTCCGGCTGCGCTCGCCGGAAAGGCACGAACTCCGCGCCGGTCGCCTCGACCCGCTCCTGTGCTGCGCTGTTGGCGAGCACCCGCACTTCGTGCCCGCGCTCAACCAAGCCGGCGCGTTACCGCGAGCTGCGGCTGTGCGTTACCACCGAACGCCAAGAGGGTCTGGAAGACCCGCACGCTACCGGCACAGACCCATCGCGGAAACCCATACGGTGCGGGCCGGGGCTAACGACACGGGCCTACAGCGCTTGCTCGTAGACGCGGTAGCGGCGCTTGATCTTGCCTCCCATGCCTTCAAGCGCGCGGTTCATCGGCTGGTTGACCTCAAGCGTCCAGCCCATCTCGCCGCCCTTCTGCGGTGTGCGTTCGGCGGCTTCGAAATGCATCTGGTATAGGCGTGCCGCGACGCCCGTGTGGCGGTAGGCGGGGGTCACGCCGAGGACGATCACGCGGACCGCGTCGATCTTTTTGCGCTCCCGCAGCGCTGTGATCCACCCGAACGGCAGCAGACGGCCGTTCAGCTTGGCGAGCACCTGGTTGTAATCCGGCAGCGTCAGTGCCGCCCCGACCACCTCGCCCGTATCCCGGCGTTCGGCGACCATCGCCCAGTTCTCATCCAGGATCGGCTTCAAGTCCTTCGCGTAATGGCGGACCTCCTCCTCGGTGAGCGGCACGAACCCCCAGTTTCGCTCCCACGCGGAGTTGTAGACCTCAAGGAAACGCCCCACCTCGGCCTCAAGTTCCTTCTTGCGGAAGTGGCGGCACACGATCGCGTGCTCGGATTCGAGCCTGTCGGCCGTCTCCCAGATCGCCGGGTGGACGTTCTCGCGCCCGGCTACGTGCAGGCTCCACATGTACAGGTCCATCGCCTTCTCCATCCCGAGATCCTGCTCGAAGATGCGCTGGTAGTAGGGGTGATGCCACGGGCACAGGACGATCGGTGGATGCTCATGGCCCTCGACCAATAGGCCGCATTCATCGTTGGTCGTGAAGTCCATCGGGCCGACGAGCCGGTCGCACCCGCGCTCACGCAACCACGTTCCCGCGACGTCGATCAGTGCATGCGCGGCCTGCGGATCATCCTCGCACTCAAACCACCCAAACAAGCCCCACCTGTTGCCTTGGAACTCGTTGAGGTTGCGATCGACATGCGCGCTGATCCGGCCGACTGCCCGCCCATCGCGCCAAACCAGGAAATACTGGGCTTCAGCGTGCTTGAAGAACGGGTTCTTCGTCTGGTCCAGTCGCTTCTTCACGTCCATCAGCAGCGGCGCAACCCAGTTGGGCTCACCGCGATAGACCCGCCAAGGCAGCCTGACGAACGTCCGCAGCTGGCCCCTGGAACTGACCGGGCGAACCTCGACGCTCATCGCCGCCACCAGATCGCCGTCGTCATCGTCGTCGTGCACCCTACAGCGCCAACTCGACGGCCCGCGACACGCCACGGCGCACTGGGGTCTGTAAGCCTACACAGCCGGGTGCCGGCTCAGCTCAGGAGGTGATCGCTATCCCCGGCTGCACGCCCGAAACGCTCTCACTCGCCCTCGGCGGCAGGTCATGGTCATCTCAACCCCAGACCTCGCGCTCCTCTCGACCGTCGGATCGCTGGGACCAGGCGGTATTGGCCTTCTGGAGGTGACGAGGACTCGTCCGCCGCGGGCCGGAACGGTGGTGATGCGCCGCGTGCGTACCGCACGCTCGGGCTTCTGAGTGGGTGCGCGCAGCTCGACGTGTTCGAGTACCGTGCGGAGGATCGTCTTCATCTCCATGAGCGCGAAGCTCGCGCCGATGCAGCGGCGCGACCCGCCACCGAACGGAATCAGCGCATACGATGGCGTCGGCTGATCGAGGAACCGCTCGGGACGAAACCGCTCGGCGTCAGGGAACACCTCGGATAGGTGCACCGAGATGATCGTCACGCTGACGATCGTCCCGGCGGGAAGCAGATAGCCGCCGAGCTCCAGTGGAGCCGTAAGCTTGCGCCACACGCCCTCAAGCGGAGGACGCACGCGCAGCGTCTCGTTGACGACCGCATCGAGATAGGCATCGCTTTCGCCGCCGGCGAGTTCGCGCTCCAGGCGCGCCAGCACGGCGGGGTGGCGCAGGAGCCGCTCAAAGCACCACGCGAGCGCGGTCGCGGTGGTCTCCTGCCCGGCGATCAGCAGCGTCACCAGCTGGTCGCGGAGTTCTTCATCGGTGAGCGGCTCACCGTTCTCATCGCGCGCTTCCATCAGCCCAGCGAGGATATCCTCCCGACCATCGGGGTCGCTGCGATGCGCGGCGATCTCCTCATAGAGCAGCACCTCGGCCTCCCGGCGTGCGCGCACCCACGGCAACCAGGCTCCGATCCACCCACCAGCCAGACGCGGATTGCGTGCCTCAAGCGTGAACGCGACCGCGCTTGCCCCCGCCATCTTGGGCAGCAGCTCGCGTAGACGAGCCATCCGGGCCGGGTCGCGTACCCCGATCACCGCTCGCAGGATCACCTCCAACGCGATCGCCTGCATCCGCGGATAGATCGCGAACCCCTCGCCGACGGGCCACCGTTGCACCTCGGCCGTCGCGAGCTCCCCGATAAGCTGCCGGTATCTGCGGACCGCCTCGCCGTGGAACGGTGGCGAGAGAAGCCGGCGCATCCTCACATGACGCGCTCCGTCGAGCGCCAGCAGAGAGTTGGGTGCTACCCGGCCGAGCACACGCGCGTTTGCCTCACCAGCATGCAAGACATCGCTGTCGCCAGTGAACAACTGCTTGACCAGCTCCGGGTCCCACACCGAGACGACCTCACCGACCCCCAGAATCCGGCACGTTACCGGCGAATCGAGCCGCCGGTGACCCCGCCGCACCCACCGCTCCATGAACCACAGCCACGCAACGGTCTGCACGATCGACGGCCAACCCGTACCAGGCGGAAGACCTGGCGTGAGCGCCGATTCGCCCCCAGGCCGCGATACGGTCGGGTCCCGCGTGGAAACGTTTGACTGCTCAGGCATGCGCCCCTCCTGGCGTCGGTCTGTGGGTTCGCGGCGAGCAACAATTCCGCGACGTGAGACAGAGCGTAGCACCACTTTGTAACAAGTTGCAACTTGTTACAAAGTGGTTGTATGGTCGTCCCGTCCATCGACGCTGAGGTCCAGCACGGCCAACCCCAACGTGCGGACTGCCGTGGTCGACGATCCCCGGCCACGCCTGCCGCCCAGCGTGTTCGGTGTGCGCGCCGTTTGCGTCAGCGGGCTTGCGATGGAGATGCAACGATGCGCCGCGGCGGGAACTCGCCGGCAAACGCCGCGACCTCCTTCCTCGCATCATCGAGCTGCCGGGGGACGAGCCGGTAGACACGCCGGCCAGAACCAGCGCCTCGCTCCCAGCCGCTCCGCAGAAGCCCTGCATCCGCAAGCGAGACCAATCCTGGATAGACCGCCCCGCCCCTCAGGTCAGCACTACGGGCAAGCGCCGAGCTGTCCCAATCGGCACCCGGATAACGAAGTATCGCCCGAAGGATCAACGCACGCTCACGAGAAAGCGAGAGGTCCAAAATCTTACTAGGGGAAACCTGATCCCACGCGACCCGACACAACGCGACTCATCCGAGGTAGCGAGGAGGATGAGGTCAATCGTTCTGGAATCCCGTTCGGCAAGAAGCGTGCATCTGGCAAACCCAAAAGAACCCAAGATGCCCTGTCTGCGGTGGTCTCTATCGTGGGTAAGTGACCGCGTAAGTTTCTACGAGAAGGGGATGTTTGTCGATGTTTGTTGACTTTCGGATGCTCCGCCCCACAGATGCCGGAATCGATGATGTTTGTCGAGATTTGGCTCTACAGAGCCAGCGAAAGGCCTGCGAATCACTCCTCACTCCGAGTATTTGGAGACCCCCATGTTACCGTTACACCAGTCCCCCGGGGGACTGGGATTGTAGGCGCTGGACGCTCCATTCGCCCGCGACATCGCCCATTTGCGGCCTTCGCCGCGCCAAGCGCCGCCACGACCGCATTGCACGTGCGGCCCCCGTACGCGCGTCCAGATACGAACAGCGACGAGCAGGGCATTGGGGGCTAAAGGTCATAGGGAGCCCTGTCGAGAGGGGGGCAAGAGACGAGCGCAGCTTTCTTGTGATGATCCACACAAAACCTCATCGTCCCCTTCCAGGGCCTGCGTGTCGCCCCCGCGGCAAGGTGGGCGACGTAAAACCTCATCGTCCCCCCCCAGGGCCTGGGTGTCGCCCCACCGGCGAGGCGGGCGACACGCTGATCGAGGTGCTGATCGGAGCCGTGGTGATCGTGCTGGTGGCGGTCGCCACGATGACCGCTCTCAACAACTCCAACCGCGCTACCGCGCTCACGAGAGCTCGCGCCCAAGCCAACGCGCTGGCCGAGCAGAACGAGGACGAACTGCACGGCGAACCGATTGCCAAGCTCTCGGAAATGAGCAAATCAGGCGAACGGTTCACGCACAGCGTGAGCTCCGGGGGTACCAACTACACGGTCTTCTCCTCCGCCAAGTACATCGACGACGCCACCTCCACGGCAAGCTGCTCGTCGAGCTCGCCGAGCGCCGACTACATCCGGACGATCTCCGAAGTCAGCTGGCACGGTAACGTGAAGCCCGTCGTCGAGACCGGCATCGTCGCACCCCCGCCGGACTCGTCGATCATCGTCCAGGTCAGCGGCGCCGCAGGGGAACCCGTGGCGGGAATGACCGCCGAAGCCACCGGCCCGACGAGCACCACCGCGGAAACCGCCGCCGATGGCTGCGCGATCCTGGCGGTGTCACCGGGCGAATACAAAGTCAACGTCGACCGGCTTGGTTACGTCGACCAGAACGGGTTCAAAAACTCCTCGGAAGATCCCAGCACCACGGGCAGCTTCTACGTCATCGCCGAGCAGACCGTCAAGAAAAGCTTCGAGTTCGCGCCGGCCGGCACGCTGTCGGTCGGCTTCGAAAACACAAAAACCAAAACCATCACCGAAGGCTGGGATCAGTTCTATGTCTTTAACCCGCTCATGACCCACCCGCGGGCGAGCTCCTTCGGCACCCTCGAAACCTTCCCCGGCCCGCCGTCGGAAGTCAGCTCGGGCGCGACGCTGTTCCCGTTCACCTCCAAGTACACCGTGGCCGCCGGTAGCTGCGAAGCCGACCTACCGACCAAAAACGGGCAGGCCGCCAATGTCGAAATTCTCGTGGCTCCCGGCGCGACCACCAAAGTGGTGGTGCCGGTCGCGCCGATCACGCTCAATGTCACGAGCGGCACGAGCAGTGGTTTCCCCGGGTCACCAATCTTGGGATTCACCGGCACCCTGACCGATGGTTGCGGGGCCGCTCATAAATTCACCGCCACCACCGGGCAGATGCCACGACCAGCCGTTCCCTTTGGGACCTATTCCCTTTGCGTCACCACGACCATCTCAGGCAAACCGCGTAAGACAACGATATCGGTGCCTAACAACAGCACAACTGGAACCACCGCGGCTACCATCTATCTCGGTGCAGGCGAAGAAAAAGCCGGCTGTCCATGACGCCTCCAGCAAACAGCTCCCCCCCTCCCTGCCCTCCCGTCTCGCCGTTGCGCGACGAGCATGGCTTCACAATGATCGAACTCCTGGTGGCGATGTCGATGGGCACGATCGTCTGCCTCGCCGCCTTCTTGCTGCTCAAGTTCACCACCGGCGACGTATCGCGCATCACCGAACGAGTGCACGTCGACCAAACCGGAAGCGTGGCGCTGGAAAAGATCATGCTCGAGCTCCATTCGGCGTGCGTCGTCCGTGGCGTGACACCGATCCAAACCAAGAGTACGCCTTCCGTTCTAAAGTTCATCAGCGAAGGCGGCACCAAGTCGGCGTTCGGAACGGTGCGTTTGCACGAAATCGAATACGTGCCGCCCAAAGGCGAATCGGAAGGCAAGCTGATCGAATACACCTCCAAGAGCATCCCCCCTTCCTCGGGCGGCGAAGAAGCCCCCAACTACACGTTCCCCAAAACGCCAGAAACCAAAACACTGTTGCTCACCGGGGTAAAGCAAGCGGAAAACAAAAGCAATGAATCAATAGCAGTATTTCAATATTATCGCTATTACCATAAATCGGATACCACGCCGGAATACGGCAGGATCGACCAAGCGGCAATAACCGTGCCGCCCGAAGGATTGCCAGAAGCGGAAGCCGAAGATGTGACAAAGGTGACTATCACCTTCTCGCTGGCACCTCCCGGAAAAGAACTCGCCACGTTCAACCACGACCGCCCGATCTCGCTTGAAGACTCAGCCGTTTTCCGCCTCGCCACCTCCTCGGAATCACCAAGCAATCCCAATCTACCCTGCACCCCGGAAACATGACTACCACCGCCTCCCGACTCCTTCGTCGCGCTCTCCTCTCACTACGTAGCCAGGACGGCATCACGATGATCGTCGCACTTGCCGTGATGCTGATCTCATCTGGGCTTGTGGTCGCTGCGTTCACGGCCGCAAGAGGGGATATCGGTGCGGTCAGCGTCAACTCCGAACAAAAGAAGGCCTACTACGCGGCCGAGGCAGGCATTCAGGACTACGAGTATCACCTCACCCAGGATGGCAACTACCTCAGCTACTGCACCGAACCGCCCGCCGCCAACCCGGCGCTGAACCAGCAGTACAAGGAAGGTACCAAAGAACCGTTGAAAAGCTCCGAACTCCACACCGCCGAAATCCCCGAAAGCGGGGGCGAGCGTTACGCGATCCAGTTGATACCCGCTGAAAGCGACAAAGAAGAACATCCGAAGTGCACGAAAAGCAACCTCGTGGAATCGATGCTCGAAGAGCAGGGTGCGGCGACAGGGACCTTCCGGATTGAGGCCACCGGCTTTTATCGGAAGCAATCCAGGTCGATCATGGCGACCTTCAGGAACTCCAACTTCGTGAGCTACGTGTGGTACACGAAGTACGAAACCTTCGATCCCGCGAAGTACGGCGAACCGGTGCGCACGCAGTGCGAAGCCTTCTACGGCAAACGCCCCGGCGAACGAGAATGCCAGAACAACTACTTCATCTCCGGCGAATCGGTCAATGGGCCGATGCACACCGAAGACCACGTCGGGATCTGCGGCTCTCCCATCTTCGGGCGGTCCCTGCCCGATCGAATCGAATTCGGCAGCCGCGGCGAGCCCTCCGAAGAAGAAGGCTATTCGAACGAGGAAGTCGGCTCCTGCCCCGCCTCGCCCACATTCAAGGGCACGCACGTTCCCGTGTCTGAAGTGAAACAACTCGAACCGCCCCCCGGCGACGAAGAACTCGAACACGTCGTCGAACCGGCGTACAAGTACACGGGCAAGACAGAAATCATTCTCGAAGGCTCGACGATGACCGTGAAGAGCTTTGAATATAATGCTGTGACGAAAAAAGTCGAAGTAAAAACAGTCCCCGGCGTGGCCTTCCCACCCAATGGCGTCATCTACGTAAAAGGCGGCTGCTCGACACGTTACTCGCCGTACGGGCCCAAACCGGGATACGAAGAAGACACCGAATGCGGCAACGTGTACGTGCACGGCGAATACTCGAACTCACTCACGATCGCATCGCAGAACGACATCATCATCAACGGCAACCTGATCACCGTACCCCGCAACGGCGAAGTCCCGGCCAGCAACGCCCTGCTGGGCCTGGTGGCCAATAACTTCATCCGCATCTACCACCCGGTCGTAAAGACCTACGAAGTCGGGGGCACGACCTGCAACGGCCATGATCGGTACCTCGGCTCGCACATCTGCGAATACATCAACAACGCCAGCGAATGCGACGCACCCAACGAGCCTACGGGCCACACACCTGAAGACCTCAACAACCCCACGATCTACGCCGCAATGCTTGCGCTCAAACACTCGGTGCTCGTCGACAACTACGACTGCGGCACCGCCACCCTGGGGCACCTGAACGTGTACGGGGCAGTGGCGGGCCTCTTCAGCAATGGTCTCACCGGCGAATTCAACGGTCGCACCGGCGTAATCGAACACGGCTACCCGTACGACGCCAACTACGACAACCGCCTGCAGATCGAGGAGCCGCCACACTTCCTCAACCCGATCCAGGCCGCTTGGACGATTCAGCGCGAGACGCTGACCTCGCAGCCGTGACGGAGAAGACGGCAGCGCACTCAAGACCACGCTTTCGCCGCCCGGGGCGAGGCGCTAACTCCCAATCCTCGCCACCACCGGAGCCCCCACCCCCCGTAACAGCACCCCGGGCGGGACCTCGAGGGCTCTGGCGAGGCGTAGCAGCGTGCGCAGGTTGGGGTTGCGCTTGCCGCGCTCAAACACGCTGATCGCCGCGCGGTCGACGTGGGCGTTGTTGGCGAGCGCTTCCTGGGAGATGCCCACGCGTTCGCGCGCCCAGCGCAGGTTGACGCCGAAGCGGGCGGCGGGCGTCAGTTCGTCCTCGCCGCAGCGGGGGCCGCGCACGGCCGAGTCGGGGCCGATACCGCCCAGCAGCGCGGCGGGCTTGACACCGACAGCCACAGCCACGCGCACGATCGTCGAGAGATCGGGCGCGCGCTCGGCGCGCTCGAGGAAGCTGACGGCAGCGCGGTCGAGATTGGCTCTGAGGCTCAGATCGATCTGCGAAAGGCCCGCCTGCTTGCGGGCCTCGCGCATATTCTGGCCAAATCTCTCCAACTGTTCGTCAAGATCGCGGTCTCCGGTACTTCGCATCCGCCCATACTCTTGAGTCGCGCACACAAAGACCACAGCGCAAACACGAGAAACGCGAAGCGCGCCGGCGGTCAGGCGAGGCGACCCGCGCGGGTCGAGAGGGGATCGAGCGGCGAGCTAGGTGCGGCGGGTGGGATTCGAACCCACACGCCCTTGCGGACAGGGCCTTTTGAGGGCCCCGCGTCTACCGTTCCGCCACCGCCGCACGCGTGGTCTCAATATAGGCGCTCAGTGATCACGCGGGGTGCGGAGCGGCGTCTCCGTAGCCACCCACCGGGACACCGGGGTCGCGCTGCTCGAGCTCTACGTTCCAGCCCTGCGAGAAGCCGCGCATCGCGAACACCACCAACAGGATCTGCAAAGGGATCAGCAGCAGCGTCAACACCCCCAGCAGGTTGGATTCCAGCGCCGGCTGCGCGAAGGCCGAAGAGCTGCGCGCAAACCAGCTGGGGGCCGCAATCAACGCGAAGGTGCCCAGCAGCACTCCCAGCACCGAGGCGACGGGCAGCACGCCACGGTTCCAGCGCCCCGCGTAGATCGCCAGCAGCACGTAGCACGCCACAAACAGGCACTGCACGATCACCGGCCCGATGCCCTCCAGCGCTTCGAAGCCACCGATTGTGATCAGCAGCACTAGCCCAGCGGTGGCGAGCAGCAGCACGATCACCGTGGCGCGCGTCGCCTGCACCACCGGCTTGTCGCGGTTGGGGTGGGTGATGCGGACGCCGGCGGCGGCGCGACGGGCGGCTGGAGTGGACATCGTCAAGGATGACCATACAATCTTCAGCGGTCCCCGTAAAGCGCCGCACCCTCGCGGGAGCGCTGCGCGGGCGTGGTGGAACTGGTAGACACGCCGGCCTTAGGAGCCGGTGGGCGCAAGCCCTTGGGGGTTCGAGTCCCTCCGCCCGCATTTCGCTTGGTTACTGGCTTTTCTCGGGATTGCGGACGGCGTCTGGAGAGGTCATTTTACCCTCGTGTTCCCAAACTGTGTTCCCCAGGTGCCCACAAGTGTGCCGCGCGCCACGGTGGACGGTTCAGGTTGAGCCCCCCCTCCACGCAGCAAGATGCCCCAGGCCGTTTATATCAATTCTGTTATGCTGACATGATGCGTGCGCGAGACATCATCGTCATCGCCCGTCGGCGCGCGGGCCTCACGCAGCAAGAACTGGGGGGGCGCCTCGGCACCTCGCAGGTGACGGTGGCGCGGTGGGAGAGCGGCGCCACCGAGCCCAAGTTCCAAACGGTGCAGGAAGTGGTGGCAGCGTGCGAGCTCGATCTGACGCTCGGGCTCGCCACGGCGGATGAGGGCTCGTGGACATCTTTGATCTACGAGCAACTCGGGCGCGAGCCGGCGGAGCGGGTCAGACACCTGAGCCACGACCGCTTCGATCGCGTTGCGGCGCTTGAGCTTGTCGCGGCCGTTGGCCTGCGAGCGGTCGTGGTGTACGAAGTCGCCGGGGCGCTGCACGGCTGGCCGTTGATCCTCAGCGAGGAGGGAACGCTCGATCTCGTGGTGCACCCCGAGGATCGCGCACTCGCCGCAGAGACGGTCCTCGCCGCGTCGACGGCACCCGATCGCGTCCGCCTCCTCGATGCGCCGCCCGGCACCTACGGCTTCGCCGACCTCGCGCGCGGCGCGAGCGAGGTCACGGTCGGCGGAAGCGCCGTGGAGGTGGCGGGGATCGTGGATCTGTTGCGCATCGCGCTCACCGACCCCGCGCCGTACAGCCAGCGGTTTGCGCTTGCCCTCGATGCGACGTTGCAGCTCACCGCACGCGAGCCGAGCCCCACGGAGAACATGCCCCCGAGCTTGCGGGAGCGACGCGCCCGCGCTGATGAATGGCTGGCCAGGCAGACCCAATAGATCGCGGGCGTGAGACGCTGCTGCGCGCACTGCGCGAGGCGAGTGTGCTGTTCGTGCTCATCGGCGGCGCCGCGTTGCAGAGTCACGGACAGCGCTACGAGACTGAGGATATCGACGTAACGCCCGACCGTGCGCAGCAGAACCTCGCGCGACTTGCCGACGTCCTCAACCGCCTGGAGTGCAGTCTGGAGGTCGATCCTGCTCATCCCGAGAAGGCCGTGTCGCTCCCACCGGACTACTTCACCGCGAGCGTGCTCGCGCAGGCCACCGTGTGGAACCTGCGCACCGCCCATGGCAAGCTCGACTTGACGCTCGCGCCCAGTGGCTTCCCACAGGGCTACACGCAGTTGATCGCCGACGCCGAGCAGCGCCGAGTCGCCGCGACGACGATCACGGTGGCGGTCGCCAGCCTCGCCGATGTGGAGCATTCCAAGCGCACCGCCGACCGCGCCAAGGACCGCGCATACCTCCAGCAGGTCGGCCGGCTCGGCCCGCCCCATCCGACGGCCGACACCCCCGCGAGCGCACCGTCGGTTGCACACGGCCTGCTGCGAGCCTACGCGCGTCGCGAGGAGCTGCGCGCCGCGAGAGCCCAAGTCGCCGATCCGCAAACCACGCGACGCGACCGTGCCCGCGCCCTTGCCTACGACCTCGGCCTCAAGGCAATCGACGAGGAGATCGCGGCGCTTGAGCAAAGCAACGGTGGTCCGCTCACCGCGCAGCAGCGCGCCGAGCTCGAACCTCCCAACCAGGCTTCCTGAGAGACTGCCTGCCTGACCTCCGCCACGTACTTGGCGATGACCAGTGCGACGTGCTCGGCGGTCTGCTCGGCGCCTTGGGAGAATGAGCACGCCCCCTGGCCCACCAGCAGACCACCCCGTAGGATGGATATATGCATGCGCAGGATCGTTCACACCAGAATCCGAACGGGTTGCTCGATGCGTGAACGGCGCTGCTTCGGCGCGACGCCCAAGCGGCCCGTCGGCACAACGTTCAGTTTCTTTCCCTGTCAGCCATATGATGAGCGAGGACAAGGCTTCGCCCGCCCGGAGGTGCGTATCCCGGGCTACGTTACGCCACCGCTCAATCAGGGCAAGAAGATCGCGCCTGATCTCACGCTCACACAGCTGGGCAAACTCTGGCAGGAGGTCGTACAGCAGGTTCTGGAGCAGCAGCTCGCGCTCGGCGTCTACGCGAAGCTTCCCCCGAAGCGGAAGGAAGAACAGGCGCCCCAAGAGAGCGCCCGGTTCCGCACGCGCTGCTGAGACTTGTAATGCCCGAGGTCCTGACATCGGTCATTCCAGTTGACAATGCCCCTCGAGCTCACGCTCATGAGCTGTTGGGTGATTTCGACGAATTGCTCGACGAGCTCGCACGCGGTCATGTCTACCGGTGTGGAGTCTTGCCAGCACCCCCACAAAGGCCGGGTGTTTACCTATTCGCCGACGGACCGAATGTTATGCACGTCGGTCGTACGAAGAACCTGCAGGAGCGCCGCCGAAGCCAGACGGGTCCAAGCGGAGATCGCTTCACCGCTACGTTTCCTTTCCTACTTGCTCGCCTTCGAGCGGCCGAAGCCCACGACGACCTACCCAATGCACGGGACGAGCTTGGAGCTGATCACCGTTTCGTGCCGTTCTTCGTCCAAGCGAAGGCCGAAGTCCGCGCGATGGACTTTCGATGTGTGGTCATCGAGAACCATGCCCGGCAAGCGATTTTTGAGATATTCGCCAGCGTTGCGCTGCACTCGCCCTACAACTTTTGGGAGACGCACTAACGACTTTGCGGGGCGACCCTCCGGTCCCGTGTTCCCTCGTCTTCCCCGGTGCCCAGTGTGCCGCGCGTCTGGGCGGATAGTTCTGTACTGGCCCACCTCGCTCGGCGCCCACGCGCTCGGCTGAAACCTCAAATGGCCGGCTCAGACGGGCGGCTTGATCTTCAGCGGCGAGTAGTCGCCGTTGCGCTTGGCCGGCTGGCGCTTGATCCGGATGTCGAGTTCGAGCCCAACCGCGTCGACGAGGTCGATCAGGGTGTCGAGGGTCGGATTGGAGCCCTCGCCGCGCAGGAGCCGTGAGATCGCCTCGGGCCTACGATCCATGCGCCTGGCGATCTCGGCCTTCGGGATGTTCTCCCGCTCCCTGACCTCCTCGATGACTCTGAGCACCTCGGCGATGCTCTTGACCTTGGCGAGCTTCTTCTCGAAGCCGGCCCTGAAGACGGGATCGGCGAGTTGGCCATCGAGGAACTCCTCGAATGCCTGCCCAGCGTGCGTGGTCTCGGTGGTTTCGGTAGCCATCACCATCTCCTGATCGACCGCAAACCATAACATAAAAGTTCATGTTTCTCAGGTCTTGCGCCGGCTCTCCGGCACGCCCACGGGGAGCGCTATCCGCCGCGTGGCGGTGTAGTCCGCGCGGTAGCCCAGAGCGTCGCCGTACACGCCGCCGCCCATGGCGCTCCTCGATCGCTTGACTCCGCCGCAGACGAGGGCGACCACCTTGGCATCTAGCCCGTGCTCCGGCGCTTGGCTGTCCACGACGCAGAACAGCCGATACAGGTGGCCATCGTGCTCATCGCGCGCCTCGTGGAATCCCTTCATCTCACCGTGCATCGCGTGCCACATCCTGCTCGGCGGGAAGCTCGGCGGAGGGGCGTCGCGCACCGCAACCACGATGGCCAGGAGCATCTCCCGCACCGGCTGCGGGCAGCTGAGCAGGAACTCGCGTGCAGGCACGCCGCCCTCAGCGGTCCTGTAGAAGGCGAGCGCCCACATGGTGGCAGCAGATGCCGCGCTCACGCTCGTGGCGGTTTCCCGGGCCTTGGCCCGGCGCTTGTCCTTCTTGGACGGGCTCACAGTGCAGCCAGCGTAATCCGTGGCGGGGATGGCACATCCGTGCGCGCGTCGTGCGCTCGGACATCCCGTGCGCTCGCTACGATGCCCAAATGAACACAACAAGCGGCACCAACCGTGAGGAGCGTGTGCTCAGCGACTTCAGGGATGCGCTCGATGGCTGGCGTAGTGCGCTTGAGGCGCACCGCATGGCGCCCCCCGATCACAGCTTCAGCACCCGCCTAGCCGGTCTCGCCGAGGCCGCAAGCGAGGAGGCGCGCGCCTGCCGGGCCGCGGACGCCGCGGGCTATGACTGGCCACCCCATCGCGCGGCCGACCCCCGGCCGCCGTATGAGCTGCAGCCCGGTACCGGGCGCCGCGGGCCCGAGGGCCTCTGGCGGCGCTTCGATGAAGCCGTCCGGCAGCTCAACACCGCGGCGACCGGCCAGAACATGCTCGACGTCGCCCGCGCCTACGACGAACTCGCTGCTGTGGCCGCACAGCTCGCAGAGGCGATTGAGCATGAAGATGGGGCGAGCACTCGCCGGCCACGCGCCAGCGCCCGTCGTTCAGCGTGACCCGGAGAAAGGCCTCGGTCGCAGACGCGGCCAGGTGACTCAGGAGCGCTTAACCGGGGGCGCCGGGGCGCCCGTCTCATCCCACACCGATGCTGGACGCTCCGCGCCGCGGCGGCGGTGAGGCAACCCGAGGGTCTCCGGCGCCCAGAGATCGCGGCGTGTCGCCAGCGAGCTGCTGTCGGCCTGCGCGCGTGCGAGCAGCGCATCGACGTGCTCGCGTCGTATCCGGAAGGCGCGGCCAATCTTCGCAGCCGGCAACGCGCCGCTGTCGATCCAATTGCGGATCGTCTGAGCGGTCACCTGTAGCTCCTCGGCGACTTGGGGCACGGTCAGGATCTGCTGCTCAGCCATAGCTCAATACGCCGCCCATCGTTACGAGAATCGCCCCAGCGTATACATGGTGCCGTTCTCCCATGCCTCGCGCTGCGCGGGCCGGTCGGTCCGCTCGCCGAAGGTCGCCCGTACCCATGCGCCGGGGGCTTGTAATTCGCGCTCGGCGAGCTCGTTGCGCAGCGCCGTGTGCTCTCGGGTCGCCTGGGTGATCGCGTATTCGAGGCCTTCGCGTTCGGCACGGGCCTCGACGGGGTCGCCAAGCTCGCGCTCCAGACTGCCGCGCTGTGCGAGGACCGCGTCGAGTTCCCGCTTGTTGGCTTGCAGAGCGCTGGCCAGGTGGGCGCGCTCGACCGCGTAGGAGTCGTGTTCGCGCCCGAGGCGCTGGCGTGGCTCGGGCAGGTCGGCGAGCCGTTGGGTGAGTTGCTCGTACTGGGTGGTGAGGGTGTGGGCGCGGGC
>JBEKYV010000190.1:0-6862 GCA_049510515.1 Solirubrobacteraceae bacterium
ATCCCGTGCGTGCGCCCCACGCACAGCGTTTGCACATGCTCGCGCGCGCGGGTCGCCAGCGCCTGCGTGAGCGCGCGGGCGCCCGGCACGATCGCTTCGCCCGCTGCTTTCAGCTGCAGTGCGAGCGCCGTGTCGAGCACATCCGAGGAGGTGAGTCCGAAGTGGATCCAGCGCCCCGCCTCGCCGGCGGAGGCGGCGAGCACATCGACGAACGCCGCCATGTCGTGCTCGGTGGTGCGCTCGCGCTCGTTGACTGCCTCGACGGTGAACGTCGCCCGGCGGATTGCCTCCAGGTCGGCCTCCGTGGGGCCGTTGCCGGCGCCGAGCAGGAACGGCAGCTCCTCGCACGCCGCCACCTCCACCTCGCGCCACGCCTCCATGCGTGCCGCATCGGTCCAGATCGCGCCCAGCTTCGGGCGTGTGTAGCGCTCGATCACGTCCTCTGAGTATCCCGCACCGGCTGCCCGGGCCGGCTGCCGCTCCCCCGCGCCGCCACGATCGTCCCGGCGCCGGCGGGAGCGCTCACGCCGTCAGGATCTGCGCGGCGAGGATCGCAGCGTTGCGGGCGTTGTCGAGGCCCACGCACGCGACCGGTACGCCCGGCGGCATCTGCACGATCGAGAGGATCGCGTCGAGCCCACCCGCTGCGCTGAGGCGGCCGGAGAGCGGGACGCCGATCACCGGCAGCTCGGTGTGGGCCGCGACGGCTCCCGGCAGTGCCGCGGAGATGCCGGCGCCGGCGATGATCACGCGCAGGCCGCGCATTCGTGCATTCTTCGCGTATTCCGCCACCACATCGGGTTCGCGGTGGGCCGACATCACCCGCAGCTCGTGCAGGATGTTGCGCGTCTGCAGCTCCTCCGCGGCCTTCTCCATCTTCTCCATGTCGCTCGCCGAGCCCATCACGATCCCCACGCGGGGGGCGTCCACGTCGAACTCCTCCAGCTGCGCGCGAACCTCGGTTTCGCTCACCGCGCTCGCGATCGGGGTCACGTCACCCATGCTCGACTCCCGCGCCGAGGCCCTCATTGGGCTCGTCCTCATACCACGCCCGCATCCACTCATCGACGTCCCGCACCTCGGGGTCGGGCGCCACGGTGGCGGCGATGTCGCCGCGCATCTGCATGCCATCGAAGGAGATCATCCGTGCCGCAGCATACGCCGCTTGGCGGGCCTCTTCATGGTGCTCGCCGAGCGCCGTCACATTCAACACCCGCCCGCCGGCGGTCACCGGCTGCTGGTTGGCGAGCGCCGTCCCCGCGTGGGTGACCTCCACACCCTCGGGCACGCGCTCCAATCCCGCGATCGGATCGCCTTTGGAGGCCGACTCGGGGTAGCCGCGGCTGGCCAGCGTCACCGTCACCGCCGCCTCGGGCGACCACCTGAACAGCAGTGCGTCTTCGCTTTCCTCCTCGGTCTGGCTGAGGCCACCGGCGCGCGCGGCGCGGAACAGCAGGCTCAGCAGGTCGGACTCCAGGCGCGGCATCAGCGCCTGCGCCTCGGGGTCGCCGAAGCGCACGTTGTACTCCAGCACGCGCAGCCCCTTCGCCGTCAGGATCGCGCCGGCGTACAGCACGCCGTGGAAGGGGATCCCTCGTGCGCTCATCAGCCTGACGATCGGGTCGTGGATGATCGGGGCCAGGTGCCACTCCGCTTCCTCGGGCAGCTCCGCCAGCGGCGAGTAGGCGCCCATCCCGCCGGTATTGGGGCCGCGATCGCCGTCGAAGATGCGCTTGTAGTCGCGCGCCGGCGCCAGCGGGTAGGCGCGCTTGCCGTCGCACAGCGCCATCAGCGAAAGCTCCTTGCCGACGAGGCGCTCTTCGACGACTGCGCCCGCGCCGCCGAGTGGGCCGGCCGGGTCGGGATGGGCCGGGCTCCCCATCAAAAAGCGGCCCTCGATGAAGATCTCGTGCAGCGCCTCCTGCGCCTGCTCGGGCGAATCGGCCACGGTCACGCCCTTGCCGGCGGCGAGGCCGTCGGCCTTCACCACCACGCCCGGGTTGGCCAGTTCCGCGACTGCCGCGATGCCCTCCTCGAGTGTGTGCGCGTGGCGCCAGCACGCCGTGGGCACGCCCGCCTGCTCCATCAGCTGCTTGGCGAACGCCTTGGAGCTCTCCAGGCGGGCGGCGGCGGCGCTCGGGCCGAACGCCAGGTGGCCACGGCGGTCGAGCGCGTCCACCAGCCCCGCCACCAGCGGCGCCTCGGGGCCCACCACGGTGAAATGGACGCCCTCCTGCTCAACCGCCGCGACGATCCCCTCCACGTCGTCGGCCGCCACGTCGATCAGGCGCGCGTCCCGTGCGATGCCGGCGTTGCCGGGGGCGCACAGCAGCTCCGGCTGTTCTTCGGAGCGCGCCAGCGCCCGCACCAGCGCGTGCTCGCGCCCGCCGCTACCGACCACCAGAACCCTCACTGGACGTAACGTCCTGTGAGTAGTGGCTGGTCGTGCCTGGCAAGGAGCGTCGGCGGGAACAGTGCTCGGCACGGGCCCGCCGGCGGCGACGCAGTCAGGTGCGGCGAGACGCTGCTCACAGGGACGCTATGAACTCGTCGACGGGTATCGCGGTGAGCGTCTCGTAGCGCACGGTGCCGCGCGAGCCCAGCTCCAGCGAGACGCGCGCCATCGTCTGCTCGTCGGGCGCTTCGAGGATGTTGACGAAGTCGAAGCGCCCCAGCGTCGCCCACTGCGCCTTCACCTTCGCTCCCAGTTGCTCCACCTCTTTGTTGACCTCGTGGATCCTCTGTGGGTTGTTCTTGACGGTCTGCACGCCCTCCGGCGTGAGGTTGGCGAGCATGATGTACGTGGGCATGAGGGGCCTCCTCCTGGGGGGATCTCGATGGGGCGCCTGTGGGGGCACCCGGAGATTAGACCTCAGTTCGGAATTGCGGCGGCTGCCGGGACGGGCTCGAATGTGAGCTCTCCATCCGCAGCATCCACGCGGATCGCATCGCCCGGGCGCAGGCTGCGCTGCAGCAGCGACAGCGCGAGGCGGTCGGTCAGCTGCTTCTGGATCACCCGCCGCAGCGGGCGCGCGCCGTAAGTGGGGTCGTAGCCCATGTCGCCCAGCAGCTCGCGCGCCTCCTCGGTGAGCGTCACCTCCACGCCGCGCTCGCGCACGCGAGCGATCACGCGCCCCACCTGCAGCTCGACGATCTCCCCGAGCTGCTCGCGCGAGAGCGCCGTGAAGCGCACGACGTCGTCGAGCCGGTTGACGAACTCCGGTTTGAAGTGGCCCAGCAGCGCCTCGCGCAGCCTCGCGTCGGCAGCCGCCGTTGCGTTTCCGTCCCCGGCGCCGGGGTGCGTGGCATCCAGCTCCGCGTCGTCGCTCACCGCGATGTTGGAGGTCATGATCAGCACCGTGTTCTTGAAGTCCACCGTGCGGCCCTGCCCGTCGGTGAGGCGGCCGTCGTCCATCACCTGCAGCAGCGTGTTGAACACGTCGGGGTGCGCCTTCTCGATCTCGTCGAGCAGCACCACGCTGTAGGGGTGCCGGCGGACCGCCTCGGTCAGCTGGCCGCCCTCTTCGTAGCCCACATACCCGGGGGGCGCCCCCACCAGGCGCGAGACGGAATGCTTCTCCATGTACTCCGACATGTCGATCCGGATCATCGCGTCCTGCGAGTCGAACATGAACTCGGCGAGCGCCCGCGCCAGCTCGGTCTTGCCCACGCCGGTGGGGCCGAGGAACAGGAACGTGCCGATTGGGCGGTCGGGGTCCTGCAGGCCGGCGCGCGAGCGGCGAAGCGCGCTCGCGACCGCCTCGATCGCCTCATCCTGGCCGACGACGCGCTCGTGCAGGCGCTCCTCCATGTGGATCAGCTTCTCGACTTCGCCCTCCAGCAGGCGGCTCACCGGGATGCCCGTCCAGCGCGCGACCACCTCGGCGACGTCGTCGGCCTCGACCTCCTCTTTGAGGAACACCGGTTTGGATGGAGCGGTGCCTCCCCCGTCCTGTTGCGCGCCGTTGCCCGCGCCGTCTAGGTGCGCTCCGTCGGTGTCCCCCGCCCCGGCGGCACTCGCAGCGCCTGCCTCGGCGGCCCCCGCGCCCTCCGCCGACCCCTCGGTGCCGCCGTCCAACGCGGCGAGGCTCTTTTCGAGCTCGGGGATCTCGCCGTAGCGCAGTTCGGCGGCGCGCTGCAGGTCGGCCGCCCGCTCGGCCCGCTCGGCCTCAAGGCGCGCCTCCTCCAGGCGGGCCTTGAGGTCGCTGGCGCCCTGGATCGCCTGCTTCTCGCTTTCCCACTGCGCCTTCATCGCGGCCGAGCGCTCTTTGAGCTCGGCCAGCTCGCGCTCGATCGCCTCGCGCCGCTCGGCGGAGGCCTCGTCGGTCTCCTTCTGCAGCGAGGTGAGCTCGATTTCGAGCTGCATCACGCGGCGGTCCACCTCGTCGATCTCGGTCGGCAGCGAGTCGATCTCGATGCGCAGGCCCGAGGCGGCCTCGTCGATCAGGTCGATCGCCTTGTCCGGCAGGAAGCGGTCGGCGATGTAGCGGTCCGACAGCGTCGCCGCGGCGATCAGGGCGCTGTCCTGGATGCGGACGCCGTGGTGGACCTCGTAGCGCTCCTTCAGGCCCCTGAGGATCGCGATCGTGTCCTGCACGCTCGGCTCGCCCACCATCACCGGCTGGAAGCGCCGCTCCAGCGCCGCGTCCTTCTCGATGTGCTTGCGGTACTCGTCGAGCGTGGTTGCGCCCACGCAGCGCAGCTCGCCGCGCGCGAGCATCGGCTTCAGTAGGTTGGCGGCGTCCACGGCGCCTTCAGCCGCGCCCGCGCCGACGATCGTGTGCAGCTCGTCGAGGAACAGGATCACGGTGCCGCGGGCCTCGGAGACCTCCTTCAGCACCGCCTTCAGGCGGTCCTCGAACTCGCCGCGGTACTTGGCGCCGGCGATCAACGAGCCGATGTCGAGCGCGATCACACGCCGTTCGCGCAGTGACTCTGGGATGTCGCCGGAGACGATCCGCTGGGCGAGGCCCTCGACGATCGCGGTCTTGCCGACGCCCGGCTCGCCGATCAGCACCGGGTTGTTCTTCGTGCGCCGCGAGAGCACCTGGATTACCCGGCGGATCTCCTCGTCGCGGCCGATCACGGGGTCGAGCGCTCCCTCCTCGGCGAGCTTGGTGAAGTCGCGCCCGAAGCGCTCCAGCGCCTGGTACTTCTCCTCCGGGCTCTGGTCGGTCACGCGGTGCGGGCCCCTTACCTCGGCGAGCGCCTGCAGGAGGCGGTCTCTGGTGACGCCGACCGCGCGCAGCGCCTGGCCGGCGCGGCTCTCCTCCGCGGCGAGCGCCAGCAGCAGATGCTCGGTGGAGATGTACTCGTCGGAGAGGTCCTTCGCGTGCTTCTCCGCGTCGCGCAGCACCGTGGTCAGTTCGGCGGAGGGCTGGCCGGCTTCGGTGGAGGAGCCCTCGCCGAGGCGGGGAAGGTCCTCAACGGCGCGGCTCGACTCTGCCCGCAGCGCCGGGAGCTGAACCCCCAGCTTCGTGAGCACCGGGACGACCACGCCGCCGGCAGCACCCGCCGGGCCGCCGCCGTTATCGCTGTCGAGCAGCGCCGCCAGCAGGTGCGCCGGGGTGACCTGCGGGTTGCGGCGCTCCTGGGCCAGTCGCGTGGCTGCCGCGAGGGCTTCCTGGGATTTGATCGTGAATCTGTCAGGCTGCATAGAAATCTAAGTCCTAGCTTAGCAGATTTTTCCTGGCTCATCGGCGGGCGAGGAGCCCGATCGGCCGCGTGCACGGGCCCGGCCGTCTGCGCCGGGGACGGCTGGCCCGTCCCTCGAGATGCGGGCGCGGCGGCCATTCGCCCGCTATTCGGAAACGTTTTCGATGCTCGCAGCTTCGCCCATGGCGCAGAGACGCCGCGAAATGGAGTCCTTGCTGGGCGGCCGCGGGAGGGCTTGATAAAACCGTCCACGATTCTGCATAGTGCTACTGCTTCGTTTGGCTGGTCTTCGCAAAAGCTCCGGCGATAGCCGGCGCAAAGCGGATGGATGTCATCTTGGGCATCCAGTCGAGCCGGCGAAGCAAATACACCAACAGGAAAGGAAGGCAGGTATGTCGAGATGTCCCGTATGAAGCTGCTCATGGGGTGTCAGGCGGTGATGCTGTGCTTGGGTGCGGTCGTCTTGGCTCCGTCGTCGGCTTCGGCAGCGGCGGAAACGAGATTCTTCATCGAAGGAGCAGAAGTAAAAGGCAGCGAAGAAGCAACTATCGAAGGAAATTTCGAAACGATTGGGTTGAGCTCGGTTATCGCCGCGACCAAAGTCTCATTTATATGTACTAGCAATAAATTCAGTGAAGCTAAAATCAAAGCCGGCGGCGCGGCTTCGTCAAAACTCGAATTCGCCAAATGCAAAGCTTACGAGATCAAAGAAGGCGCGGAGACGCTTTTGAGTAGCTGCACAATTAGTGAACCGGTGTCGTTCGCCGTCAAAGAACAGTTGATCTCAGGCCCCGGCGGAGTGGCGGAACTGGAAGTCAAACCAAGTACCGGGACCAGCTTTACAAGTATCGTGCTATCTGGTGCGACGTGTATCTTCAAAGGCACCTTCGAACTGCAGGGCTCCCTCAGTGCGTCGCTGCCGGAAGGAGAAATCGAAAGCACCATCCATAGCCTTGTGGTCGACTCCACAGGCAGCAAATTGACCCTCGGCAAAGAAAAAGCCGCCCTTGTCGCGCAGTTTCCGCCGCCGCCGCCAAGAGACGGTCCGCAACCGAACCTCAAACTGTCCACAGGAAAGTCCTTCCGCGGCTAGTGTCCCGCGCCGTAAGTTCGCTGGTTAAGTTTGGTATGCTGTGGTATGCCAAGAACTGGACGGCCCAAGCAGGTGTTGGAGTTGACTGACGCTGAGCGTGATCAGTTGGTGCGG
>JBEKYV010000191.1:0-6840 GCA_049510515.1 Solirubrobacteraceae bacterium
GGGCCAGTTGATGCGCAGCTCCACGCCACGCGAGAGCCCGTAGCGCCCGAGCACGAGCATCGCCAGCTCGCGCGCCACCAGCACCGCCAGCGCCCAGCGGGGAAGCAGCGCGAAATGCCAGCACACGACCACCCCGGAGATCGCCAAAAGGCGGTCGGTGAGGGGATCCATCAGTGCACCCAGGCGGCTGTACTGCCTGGTCACGCGCGCGGCGATCCCGTCGGCGTAGTCCCCCCAGCCGATCACCGCGAACAGCGCCGCGGGCAGCGCGCCGGTGCCATCGGCGCTCGAGAGCGCCACCACCAGGAACACCGGGATCAGCGCCAGCCGCAGGAAGCCGATCGCGTTGGGCACGGTCCACGGCCGCAGCGGCTGCCCTGCGGCGGTTTGGGGCGGCGGCGGGCCGGAGCGGTCGAGGCCGACCAGGCGCCGGACGGTCAGATGTGCCCGTTCTTGATGTGCACGGCCCTGCCGGGACTCTATGGGATGCTCTGGCACAGGCCGTCCAGCACCCGGATCAGCTCGGAGGGCTCTTGGGAAAGCGAGAGGCCGGGGAGTTGGACGCGCCCACGGCGCATCTGGACCTCGGCCATCCCCGACTCCAGCGAGCGGCGGCCGATCGACAGGCGCAGCGGGCAGCCGAGCAACTCGGCGTCGGCGAACTTCTCCCCGACGGAGGCGTCGCGGTCGTCGTAAAGCACCTCCACCCCGCCGCCGCGCAGCGTCTCGTACACCCCGTCGGCGGCGTCGCGCTCGGGCGTGCCGGGCTTGCCGAGGGCCACGAGGTGAACGTCGAATGGCGCGAGCGCGCGGGGCCAGGAGATCCCGTGCTCGTCTGCGTACTGCTCTACGGCCGCGGCAACGATCCGCGCCGGGCCGATCCCGTAGCAGCCCATCCAGATCGCCTTCTCTTGGCCGTGCTCGTCCAGATAGCGCGCGCCGAGCGGCTCGGAGTAGCGGGTGCCGAGCTTGAAGATGTTGGCGATCTCGATCGCGGGCTCGATCCGCATCGGCTCGCCGTCGAGCTGCTCGCCCTCGTGCAGCTGCTGCTTGCCCAGCCGCGCGCGCACCACCTCGGCGTTGGCCGCGTACCCCGACTCGGTCAGCACCACCTCGTCCTCCCCCGCCGCGCATGGCGCCATGTACTCGTGCGCGCCGCTGCCGCCCATCATCCCCACGTCGCCCTCGACGCGGTAGAAGCGCAGGCCGGTGCGCTCCATGATGCGGTCGTAGGCGCCCACCTGCTTGTCGTAGCTGACCGCCAGCCCGGCGGCGTCGCGGTCGAAGGTGTAGGCGTCCTTCATCACGAACTCGCGCGTGCGCAGCACCCCGGCGCGGGGGCGGGGCTCGTCTCGCTCCTTCACCTGGAAGTGGTAGACGGCGAGCGGCAGGTCGCGGTAGGAGCGCACGGCCTGGGCGATATGCGTGGTGACGGCCTCCTCGTGGGTCATCGCGAGCACCAGCTCTGAGCCCTTGCGGTCGGTGAGCTTGAACAGCTCCTCGATCGCGATCCGCCCGGTCTTGCGCCACGGCTCGGCGGGCTGCAGCACCGGCATCAGCATCTCCTGAGTGCCGATCGCATCCATCTCCTCGCGGATGATTCCAACGACGCGCTGGTGTACCCGCCAGCCGGCCGGCAGCCACGTCCACATGCCCGCTCCCAGCTGGCGGATCAAGCCGGCGCGCACCATCAGCTTGTGCGAGATCGCCTCGGCGTCGGCCGGAGCCTCCTTCTCGGTGGGCAGCAGGTACTCGGAGAGGCGGGTCACAACGTGGAGCCTAAAGGGTGGCACCTTAGAGGCGCGGACCGGCTCGAAGGGGTGGGATGTACATGTATTTTTCAGGCCCCAACCCTTCATTCTGTGAAGTGGTAGGGCATTTGATTTACGTCTTCACCGCGCCCGGCCGAAATCCGTCCGGGCCTCTGATAGAACAGCGGGCGACCGACAGTCTTCAATCGCGCCAACCACGAGAACCACAAGGAGTCTCCCCGATGGCCTACACAGTTCCGCCGCTCCCCTACGCGTACGACGCGCTGGAGCCGCACATCGACAAGCTGACGATGGAAGTCCATCACGACAAGCACCACCAGGCGTACGTGGACAAGGCCAACGCCGCGCTCGAGGGCACCGAGTGGGCCGACAAGCCGGTTGAGGAGGTTCTGAAGAATCTCGACAGCCTCGGCGAGAAGAAGGGCCCGGTCAAAAACAACGGCGGCGGCCATTACAACCACACGCTGTTCTGGGAGAGCATGGCTCCGGACGGCGGCGGTGAGCCGAGCGGCGCGTTGGCCGACGCGATCGCCTCGACCTTCGGCTCGTTCGCGGATTTCCAGGCGAAGCTGAAGGAAACGGGCATCAACCAGTTTGGCTCCGGCTGGTCGTGGCTGGTGCACGACGGCTCGGGACTCGCGGTGCTCGGCAGCGCCAACCAGGACAACCCGATCTCAAACGGCAAGACCCCGCTACTGGGCGTGGACGTGTGGGAGCACGCCTACTATCTCAAGTACCAGAATCGCCGCCCCGACTATCTCGATGCGTGGTGGAACGTCGTGAGCTGGTCGAAGGTCGCAGAGCGGTTCGCGGCAGCCAGCTGAGCAGACCTCTTCGAAGGCCGGCGCTCAGTTGCGGCTGAAGCGCCGGCCGGCCACGGGCGAGACGGCCTCGTCTAGTGGAGCCGGCACAGCGGACCCGCCGTTGCCCACAGCCGGCGTGAGCATCGACTCGAGCACCGCGTCGGCCGCCTCGTCGTTCGCGGCCGCCGCCGCCTCCAGGGCGGCCAGTTTCTCCGGCGTCATCGCGGTGGCGTCCTCGTTGGCCGCCAGCCATGCGCGCGCGGCTGCGGCCTCGTGCTCGTCGCGCTGGACGTGCTTGCCGGCGGCGTAGTAGCGATCGATCTCCTTGAACAACTCATCCACCAGCTGCTCGGTGGGGACCTTCTTCAAAGGCTCGCCCTTGGAATAGATCATCCCCATGTCTTTGGCACCGGTGATCCCGAAGTCGGCGTGGCGGGCCTCGCCGATGCCGTTGACCGCGCAGCCCAGCACCGAGACCTCGATCGGGTCCTCGTAGGATTCCAGGCGGCGCTCGACCTCCGCGACGACGGAGTCCATGTCGAACTGCAGCCGCCCGCAGGTGGGACAAGCGATCAGGTCGGGCCCGCGCTCGCGCAGCTTCAGCGCCTTAAGTATCTCCCAGGCGACCTTCACCTCCTCCTCGGCGTGGAAGGTGGACAGCGAGATCCTGATCGTGTCGCCGATGCCGTCGGCGAGCAGCGTGCCGAGGCCGACCGCGGACTTCAGCGAGCCCGACCACTTGGTGCCCGCCTCGGTCACCCCGAGGTGCAGCGGGTAGGGGATGCGCTCGGCGAGCAGGCGGTTGGAGGCGATCGTGTTGGGCACCGAGGTGGACTTCATCGACACCTTGAAGTCGTGGAAGTCGAGGCTCTCCATCAGCGCCACGGTCTCAAGCGCCGCCGTGACGAGCGCCTCCACCGGGTTGTCGTACTCCAGTTGGCGCAGGTGGCGGGGCAGCGAGCCGCTGTTGACGCCGACGCGCAGCGGCACTTTGCGCGCGCGCGCCAGCTCCACGACCTCCCCCACCTTCTCGGGCCCCCCGATGTTGCCGGGGTTGATCCGCACGCAGTGTGCGCCGGCCTCGATCGCCTTCAAGGCGAGCGTGTGGTTGAAGTGGATGTCGGCGATCACGGGGATCGGCGAGCGCTCGACGATCGTTTTCAGCGCCTCCACGTCCTGCTCGCGGGGCACCGCCACGCGCACGATGTCGGCGCCGGCGTCGGCGACCTTCACGATCTGATCCATCGTCGCCGTGAGGTTGGCGGTCTCGGTCTTGGTCATCGTCTGCACGACCACCGGGGCGCCGCCGCCGATCGGGACGCCCCCTACGTGAACCTGCCGCTGCGAGGCCATATACCGTGATTCTACGATGACACGCGACCACCTCCGACATTCATGACGCGATCGCCTTCCGAGGTGTACCCCACGGCGCACGGGCGACTGGCGCGGATCGCCTCCCCATACGCGGCCCGCGCGCGCCGGCAGCGCCACGAGCGCTTCTTCAAGCTGACCGGCCTGCCGCCCGGTGGCCGCGTGTTGGACGTGGGCTGCGGTCGGCTCGGCCTGCGGGCGCTGGAGCCGGAGCTCGACATCACCGGCAGCGACATCGCACCCAATCAGGGCTACCCCGGCCCGTTCGTCCAGGCCGATGCGGCCGAGGGGCTGCCGTTTGGCGAGGGAGAGTTCGACCTCGTGTACTGCAACAGCGTGATCGAGCACGTCCCGCCGGAGCGCCGCGAGGCGTTCGCGGCCGAGCTGCGACGTGTGGGCCGGGGCTGGTATGCGCAGACGCCCGCCTGGTCGTTCCCGCTCGAGCCCCATGCGCTACTGCCGTTCGCGCACTGGCTGCCGCCAAGCCTGCGTCGCCCCTACTGGAAGCTTGGGGTGAGCGGCACATGGGAAGAGATCGAGCTGCTGCGCCGCGGCGAGATGCAGGCGCTGTTCGGTCCGGCATTGCCCGAGCGCGCGGCTCTGTTGGTCAAGAGCTGGGTGTGCGTGCGGCGCTGCGGGATGTAGCGAGCAGTTCGGGGGTGGGTGTGTGTTTACTTTTCGGACCCCAACCCTTCATTTTGTGAAGTGGTTGGAGTACCGGAGAAAGCATTCCCAACTCAGCCGGCCCGGACCCGCCTTCATTTTACCCCTGGACGCGCCGTCCAGCTCGAGCGAAGCCTCAGGCGTACATCGCCTCGATCTCGGCGGCGTACTTCTCCGAGATCGGCCTGCGCTTGAGCTTCATCGTGGGCGTCAGCTCATCCTCGCCCGGGAGCCAGTCGCCGGGGACGATCGTGAACTTCTTGATCTGCTCGACGCGGGCGAGACGGGTGTTAGCGGCGTCAACAGCCTCCTGCACTGCGTCGCGCACCGCGGGCTCTCCCGCGAGCTGCTCTAGGGTGGCGCCCTCGAGGCCGTTTTGGGCAGCCCACATCGGGGCGAAATCGGCGTCGAGCACGATCAGCGCGGTGTTGTAGGAACGGCGGTCGCCGATCGCGCAGGCCTGGCCGATCAGCGGCGAGACGCTCTTGATCGCCGCCTCGATGTTGGCCGGCGACATGTTCTTGCCGGCGGCGTTGATGATCAGCTCCTTCTTGCGGTCGACGATCCGCAGGTAGCCGTCCTCGTCGAGCTCGCCGATGTCGCCGGTGTGCAGCCAGCCGTCGGGGTCGATCGTCTCGGCTGTCTTCTTTGGGTCCCCGCGGTAGCCGAGCATCACCATCTCCCCACGCACCAGCACCTCGCCGTCCTCGGCCAGCGAGATCTCGACGCCCGGCGCGGGCGGGCCGACGGTGCCGAGCTTGATCCGCTCCGGCGGGTTGACGCAGCCGGCCCCGCATGTCTCCGACATCCCCCACAGCTCCGACACCGGGATGCCGATCGCGTGGAAGAACTCGAGCACCTCGATCGGCGTGGGTGCGGCGCCGACGTTGACGGCGCGCACCTCGTCGAAGCCGAGCATCTTGCGCAGGCCGGCGAAGATCTCATCGTCGGCGGCGGCGACCTCGGCCGCGAGCTCCGCCGGTACCTGCTCGCCGCGCTGTTCGATGCGCACCTTCTCAACCGCGGCGGCGAGCGCGCGCTCGGTCTGTGCGCGCTGCTCATCGGGCTGGCCGGCGATCATCGTCTCCAGGCCCGCCTTCAGCTTCTCCCAGATGCGGGGCACCGCGAAGAACCAGTGGGGGCGCACCTCGGGCAAGTAGGAGAGCACCTGGCGGGGGTCCGGGCAGCTGGTGATCTGCAGCCCATAGACGATCGGCAGGTAGTGGTGGGCGCCGCGCTCGGCGATATGCGCGGCCGGCAGCCACGAGATCACGCGAGACTCCTCGGGGAATTGCACCATCGTCTCGATCCCCCGCACAGCGGAGAGCAGGTTGCGGTGGCAGAGCTGCACGCCCTTGGGTGGCCCCGTGGTGCCGGAGGTGTAGATCAGCGTCAGCACGTCCTCGGGCTGCACCTGCGCGGCGGCCTCCTCGACGGCGGCCTGTGTCTGCGGGTCGCGCCCAAACGCCTCGACCTCGTCGAGCGTGAGCACGCTGTCGGAGAGTGACTCTTCATCGGGGTGATCGAGAACGATTACGCGCTCCAGCTGGGGCAGGTGCTCGCGCGCCTCGAGGAATCGCTCGAGGTACTGGCGCTCGACCACGGCGATGTGGGCGCCGGCGTCGGCGACCACGTACTCGATCTGGTTGGCGGCGTAGGTTTGGTAGATCGAGAAGGGCGTCGCGCCGAGCGTCACCGCGGCGAGGTCGACGATGTGAAACTCCGGCCGGTTGGAGAGCATGATCGCGAGCGTCTGCCCGCGCCGCAGCCCCAGCCGGTGCAAACCCCCGGCAAGATCGCGCACGCGCCGGTGCCACTGCGCCCAGGTGAGCGTCTGCTCGTCGCCCTTGGTGCGGATCGCGACGCGATCGGCCAGGCGGGAGCTGGTGAGCTCGAACGCCTCGACGATCGTCGTGGCGTGCGCCGCCGAGGTGCTCTCACTCTCAGGAGCGGACCCGGTCGTGCTCGTGATGGGGGCGCTCATCCGCCCAGCCGTGTGATGTCATTGCTAAGACCGTTGATAACCAGAAAAGCTAGCAGCACAATGCCAACCGAGCTGAAGCGCCACATCGCGGCGAGCGACACGCGCCGCCCGCGGACCTTCTCCGCGAGCGACCACAGCACGTGGCCGCCGTCGAGCGGCAGAAACGGGAAAAGGTTGACGATCGCCAGCGCCAGCGAGACGAAGCCGACGATCACAAGCGCGTAGCCGGCACCGGCGGTGACGGCTT
>JBEKYV010000192.1:0-11448 GCA_049510515.1 Solirubrobacteraceae bacterium
CTGGGACCACCCGGTCAATTCCGGGCCGCGCCCTTGCCTCATCGATGTCGGGTTCCCCCTGTCAGGGTCCCAGGACAGGACTTCCACCTCCGATCTCAACGCCATGCCCAGCACACCGCTCCGCGCTACGCGCTCCACTCCACGAGACATCGTCGAAAGTCACAAACAGAGAAGATCAACACACACAACAACCGACGCGAAGTGGGGCCACTTCAAGCCGCCGCGCCGGGGCCAGTGCAAACCGCCGCTCCCCCGGTTCCTGCACGACCTCCTCCAGGTCGAGGTCGCCGCAAGCGAGCAGCGACGCCTCGACGGGCGGATGCGGTTCGCGAAGCTCCCCGCGCACAAGACGCTCGAGCAGTTCGACTACGACGCGCAACCCACCCTCGACCGCCGCCTCGTCGAGGACCTCGCGACACTCCGGTTCGTCGAGGAGAAATCCAACTGCCTACTGATCGGGCCGCCCGGCGTCGGCAAGACACACCTCGCGATCGCGCTCGGCCACCGCGCCGTGAACGCCGGCTACCGCGTCTACTACACCACCACCGCTGAGCTCGTCGCCCGCACCAGCCGCGCCGCGATGGACGGCCGCTGGGCGAACACCATGCGATTCTGGGCCGGACCACAAGTCCTCATAATCGACGAGCTCGGCTACCTACCGATGCCCGGCGAAGCCGCCAGCCACCTCTTCCAAGTCATCACCCGCCGCTACGAACACGCCAGCATCATCCTGACCACCAACCGCGGCATCGCCGACTGGGGCCACATCTTCGAGGACACAACCGTCGCGACCGCCGTCCTCGACCGGCTCCTACACCACGCCACCGTGCTCTCCATCACCGGCGACAGCTACCGCATGCGCCACCACCGCGACGCCATCGCCGCACTCCGACCCGCCCTCACCGGCCACCCACAAGGTGGGGAAAACCCGTGATCACACCTGGGGAAATCTCATGATCCTTGACACTGGCTCGCTGCGCGCGTGGAGCTTCCGGCCGGCCCGTTGTTTTGCGTGATCGACGGGCCGACGCACGGCAGGCCGTGGTCGAGCACCGCGGTACGCAGTGAGCTTCGTCGTCTCGCCGCGGACGCCGGGGTCAGGCGGCGGTTCGCGCCGCATCAGCTACGCCATGCCCATGCGGTCGAACTTGCCCGCGAGGGGGTGCCGCTGAACATCATCCAGCGCCAGCTCGGGCACGTGAATCTCGGCACGACCTCGATCTACCTGCAGGGGATCGACACGGAGGAGATCATCGCGGCCGTGAACTCGCGGCGGGCGCCGATGATGCCCGCTAGCGCCGGCCTCCGGCTCTAAGTACACCCGTGAGCACAAGCAGGAGCGCCCAAGGCCGCGCAGGCGCTCCTGCTTCGCTCTCGGCTACCAGCAACGCACGACGCGACGCCGAGATGGCTGAGGTTCGTCCAAGACTGAAGCCATGGTGCTACCGATCCACGCTTCTGTTTCCGCGCGAAGGAGCAGCCTGGCCCGGACCGCTCAACGAGGGTCAGACCACGGCCGCATCCACCTCCAGTCGTCCTGTTCTTCGGCCTCGCGCTGTTGCTCGGCGGCGATCATCCTTTGAAGACGAGCTATCGCATGCTGTCCGGCGGATGCCAACCTGTCATCATGGTCTTGGCTCCACTCGAAATACTGCTCTTGTAGCGCTTCGTACAGTGGAATGACCGATCCGGCCCAGGAGGTCGGGTCACGCGCGCTTATTAGCGTCGCTACCAGTCTCAGATTCTCAACACGATCGAGCAGAACACGAGCTCTGTCTGTAAATGCCTCCCATGTAAGCCGCGATTCCAGCAACTTGCTCGCTCTGTATTCATCACCGTCGGCCATGCGCTCGAGCCATTCGGCAATACGAGCGGTAACGAGTTCGTGTCCAGGATCAAGGGAAACGACAACGTCCGCTAGGGCGTTGAAGCTAAAGGTGTCTGCCGACGAGGTTTCCCCGAGACGATCGAGCACTGCGCCGAGGTCGATCTCATTGGTTATCTTTGGCAGAAGCTCTAGGATCTCTGGCGGGAGTGGGTCGAGGTGCATCGACAAGATGGTGTCGAAATTCTCGACATCGCGGAGTTCTTCGTCTCTTCGTGCCAGAAAGCCGACTCTGGCCGTGATCCATTCGAACGCCAGTCTTGGTCGATCGGTTTCCAGCTCAGAGATGACTCTCGACAGCTCATACATGCTGTCGATACGATCCTCGACGGCGGTCGCGAGGACGATCTCACACATCCGATCGATCTGACTCGTGCTGAGCGAAAGCGCCGTGCCTGGCTCATCGGCACCACGCTCGAGCAGCGTCAGGACGAGGTCTACCGCGGTCGTGTCGTTGTCTTGGGCCGCACGAAGAGCGACGTCGATGCGCCACCCGTCGAGCAATGGCGAATATCGGATGCCAGTAAGCACGGCCTCGCGTACCAATGGGTGCTCATCAACGGCTAGGCACTGGAGTATGGCTCGCTCGCCGGGCGCTCCGGGGAGCGCCCGGGCAGTCAAGGCACGCACTTGTGGAGAGTCGTGAGCGGCCCATTCTTCAGCGAGTGCTTGTCCATTGCTGGCGTCGCGAAAGATCACGGCCAGCGCGGGCATCGCCGTTCCGAGCAGTGGAGATTCGGTATCTATCAGGTGCCTGATCCAGCCAGTCGCTTCGTCGGCGTCTGTCATAGCGCCGCGCTCGAGCGTCATCCCTATGAGAGGTGACGAGGTTCGGCGTCCGATCGCTGCCTCACCTTCGTCGATCCAGGTCGCCCATAGGTCAAGGCGGTCTGTCGGGCTCTCAGCCTCGCGTAGTCGCCGGAGAGCCCGGTCGGCATCAGCGATGCGGTATTGCTGCGTTTCCTCCCACGACTGGCCTCGGCGGCGAAGAGGCCTTGGGTGCGCGACGATCATATACTCAGCCAGGGCACTGTCGGACACTGCTCCGTTGTCATGCCCGTGGAGCGCGGCGAGCGCCTCAGCGCGGACGGGAAGCGAGAACTCGGACAACGTCTCTCCAAGCCAGCGCTCGATCCGACCGACTATCTCAACCACGAGCTTGCGAGCTTCGTCTGAGGGCTGAATGCCATGCGGACCCGGAAAGCCCTTCGCTACGCGTTGTAATTGCGCTAGGCCTTCGAGCTGTTTGACCTGTAGATCTGGTGGTAGCTGGGGCAGCGTCTCGCAGAACAGTTCTGCGCCCGCGGCCAGCACCGCTTCGGTATGCGAGCTTCCCGGAAGGGCGTGGCTGCGCAATACGACCGACTTCGGATTCTCCGCGGGACTGAAGTGACTCTCGAAGGTAATCGTAAGCAGAGAGCGCGACGCGACCGCCACCGCTTGCGCTACGCCCGGCTCTCGAGCGTGCGCCTTCCAGTAATCGGTCGTCAGTGTCGCGAGTGCTCGTTGCACACCAGCAAGCAGGACACCGTCTTGCTCACTTCTATCGACTGGGACTCGCTGGTAGACCGATGTGAGTGGCTTTGTGACGGCGGCGATCGTCTTCTCACTAGCCGTCTCGCGGAATGTCGCGGCTGCGATGCGAAGCTGTCGTGGCCAACCACTCACAAGATCGCCAACCCGTTCGATCGCTTCGCTGGCGGTGCTCAGCGCATGATCACGTCGCTCGCCTGGACCCGGCAGACGTTGCAGAGCGGCGTCGACGATGTCGACCGCCAGGGCGGGAACTCCCCGCGCTATCTCGCGCGCGTGGGTGAGCACGCTACCGATGGTCTCCTCGCTCGCTGCTTGGGCTTGCGCGACAAGCTCGTCGCGTGTGGCCCTGAGTGCTGGACTCTCCTGCGTCATCGCACCGGCCGGAAGATGACCAAGTGCGTAAACGAGACGTGGAAGGCACCTGGGTGACGCCATCCTCCAGACCTCTTGATAGTCGAGCGTTGACCGCCATCGACTCGAGAAGAACGCCGCCCACAGCACGTGCTCAGCCAGTAGATCGGGCCTAACGACATACTCACCCCGGGACTCCTCCAATAGGCCGGCGTCGGCGAGGTCTGCAAGGACACGGCGCAGTCCCCGGCGCCCAAGCTCCACAAGCTCACCAATGCCTGTCAGCAGGACGTCGTCGTCTGTGGCGACGCCGGCGAGCGCGGCGACGATCGCGAGCACCTCCCTTATAACTCTCATATCAGAGCCAGCGCTTGTGCTTGTCACCGAGGCAAGAAGCGACGCGACGTAGCTTTGAAGCATCTCCTCCCGGCCCATCGCCTCGACCGGTGTGCCGCCCTTGGACAGCTCACCCGCGAGTAGGGCTATCTGGGGATTGCCCTCCGACAGCCGGATGATTGCGTCAACGGCGCCGTCATAGGTCAGGCCCAACGGATCGGCACGTAGGATCTCCGCGATGCTCTTGGGGCTGAGTGGCTTGAGTGCGAATATCGAGTTCTTCGTCAGCGGCGCAACGGCCGTGTCCGCAACCGCGGTCGTCAGCTGGTCCTCAAACCCAGGACGCGTGATGAGGATGACCCGCAGGCGGTCGCCTTGGCGGCGCTCGAGCAGACCGATGACCTTGTCGAGGTCATCGCGGCGGTGCGCGTTGTCGATGACAGCCACTAGACCGTCACCGCCTGCGACCTCGTTGATAGCTTGGGGCTCGAGCATCGCGTGGTCGTCGATGAAGACCCATCTCTCCGCACGGCCGCGAGCGAGCTCGAGAGCGAGTCGCGTCTTGCCCACGCCTCCGGGCCCGGTCAGGACAACCAGCGAGCCAGCGTCGAGCACCGCTTCGAGCGCACGTACATCGCCTTCTCGCCCTACGAAGTCGGGCCACACATGCGCGCGGCGCGAAACTAGCGTTTCGTACTCGTGCGCGTCCAGGAACGCTGGAGGTCGTGGTGGGGCCAAGCTCAACAGGCGCTCACGGAGAGCCAAGTGCTCGGGACGCAATAGTCGAGCGGCCAGCCACGTCTGGTCGAAGACACGCAGCCGCCAGCCACGCTTGGCGGCCTCCTTGCCGAGGCTGTTGCGCGGGCCTGGTGTTGTACGGCGATTGGTTACGGCCCAGACCTCCGTCGGCGACCAGCCATTGCGTTCGATCCCGTTGAGCTCTCTACGGATCTTTTGGGACCATTTGCCCTCGAGCGACACCATCACGATCAGCGAGTCGCCCCGTTTGCTCGTAATACCGCCAACGGCGTCCCGCGCACGATCACCCGAGCCGCCGGTGTGACGCAGGCTCGGGTCAAGATCCTGAAGCAGTTCGACACAGGCCAGCTCGAAAGCGTGATGATCCGACAGCAGCTCAAGCTCACGAATCGTCTCGTTCCGATGGGCATCCAAGGGGCTGCCGCGCTCCAGCCGATCGCGAATCTGGTAGATCGCCTGCTCCGTCATGCCCAATCGCTTGGCTACCTCGGCAACTGGCGTGCCGGTGTTGAGCGTGCTCGATATGAGTCTGTCGCGCGAAGCTAGAGCGGCCTCCCCCCGCAGAACACGACGATTGGCAGCCTCGGCTAGACCGAACTCCAGATCGACCTGATTGTCCTCGGTGGCGTCCACAGGGCCAGTCTACGCAGTCACCGGACATTCTTCAAGGCTAACTGCCAACTCTACTTGAACTCCGTCCCAAGGAGTATGCTGATGCGTCTATGGCACGCGCCCCAAGCACAAGCAGGGGGAACACTGGTGTCGAAAGTCCCGACATCGAGATGTCGGCCTCGCGCGGCGGCCCCACGTCCGAGATCTGCGAAGCCTTCTCGAATGCGGTTGCGGACGGCGTCCGCCTCCATGTACCGAACAGCATCGGCATCCTCGCGATAGGAATCCCGACATGTGCTCTGGCCTCCTTCGCTCACTTTGTCCTCGGGGTCTCGCCTCCAGCGACTGGCGCCGTGGGTGGCGCGGGCGCGACCATCTACGTGGTCAGGCAGCTCGTGACGGGACGGTGATGCTTCCCTGCCAGACCAGACCGTGGCCTGCCCCCGCGTATGGGCGTGTCAAATTGATCGCCAGCGTAAGAGGCAGCTCCCCCCAGAACTATCAGGGTGGCTCGCAGGCTATCTGTGCATCACGGTCGGCGCGGCTTGTAGGGCAGCAAGGATGTGGTCGTACTCCTCCCTCGATAGCGCTGCATACTCGCCACCAGCTTGGATGCGACCTACCGCGCGCGTTGGCGCAACATCTGCGGCTCGCGGGCCGTCTTTGACCAGCGGGACCCATACGTCAATCCGGAATGGATAGACGTACGGCCACCGATCTCCGCCTGGGCGGTCCGGCTCCCAAGTCGGATTCCCAAGGATTTCGCCCTCAGCGAATACCCGTGAGTGGATTACGGCATGGAGTAGGACTCGGTCCCCGCGACCCATTTGGGGGCGCTTTTTTGTTGTGGCAGGCCCGGTTGTCAGTTCGAAGTCCTCGAGGCCCCGTTCCGACGACCAGTCGTCATCAACAGGGTCGGGCTCAGGTTGCGTGGTTCCCAGCGGCTTCAGCCAATACTGCGGCATGAGGGCACTCTAGCCATGTTTGCTCGTGCGCGCGGTGCAGTTTGACGTGCCGGCGGTCAGACTGACCAAAGGCTCGGTGCAAGTTCCGCCCGCCGTGTCATAGAAGACAGTCAATCCCGCTTCCACAGCCGATCATGCCGCGCATCGGCCGGTGAGATGGCCACGCCACCGAGCGTTCGACGCCGGCTCGGATCGTAGAATGACCGGGTGCTTTCCGAGATCGACTATCCGGACTATCTGCCCGAGAATGCGCGGGCATGGGCGCACGAGCATCAGGATCTGCTCGAGCTCATCGTTGAAGAGTTCCTGAGAACAGGGACTTGGCAGCCGCTCAAGGAGCTGACCCGAAAGCTTGCGCGAGAAGGACGCCCAGCGGCACTAAGGGGTTCCGTCTAAATAATTGTTGGGGAGTGCGAGGGTTTTGGCGGTCGGGGGCGTAGTCATGGGTCATGATGCTGGGGTCGATGGTCGACGAGAGCGCGATTCGGGAGCGGTGGTCGCATGGGCGTGGCGGGATCGCGGCGGTAGTCCGCGCGACAGGGATCTCCGAGGCGACGGTCAGGCGAGGGATCGAGCAGGCGCACGGCGGCGATCATGCTCCAGCGGGTCGGGTCCGCAAGGCCGGCGGCGGGCGCAAGCGGATCGCGGAGCGCGAGCCGGGCTTGGAGCAGGCGCTCCTTTCGCTGCTTGATGGCGTTACCGCGGGCGATCCGATGTCGCCGCTTTTGTGGACGACGCTGACGCCGGAGCATCTTGCCCGGGAGCTGTGTGAGCAGGGGTTCACGGTGCACGCGAGCACCGTGCGAAGAATGCTCAAGGCAATGGGATTCACACTGCAGGCTAACCGCAAGAGCCGGGAGGGCTCAGACCATCCCGACCGCGACGCACAGTTTCGGCACATCGCGACAGTCACCGGGGCGGCGCTTGCGGCCAAGGAGCCGGTGATAAGTGTGGACACCTTATGCCGATGTCGGCATAAGGTGTCTAATGCCGCTGTGGTGGTTATGCCGATCTCGGTGTGAAAGTCGCCGCAAAGTGGGATGTTGGGTGGTGGGGAGGTCTTCATAGTCGCGTGGCTCTGACCGAGGTAGCTCTTGGTGAGCGAGTCGCGGACAGAGCCTGGCAGGCAGGAGCACTTCCCCGTGTTGTTCGAGGGTCCGTTGGCGGTGTTCGCGGAGGGGTTTGCTGCCTGGCTGTTGGAGCGTGGGTATCGGCCGCGGTCGGTGCGGGTGCAGTTGCGGTTGTTGGGGGATTTGAGCTGTTGGCTGGCCAGTGAAGGGCGTGAGCCGGCTGGACTGACAGCTGAGGACGTGGCGAGGTTCTTGTCCGCGCGGCGGGCGCGGGTTGTGGATCTGACGGGCGCGCGGGCGCTCGGGGCGCTGCTGGGGTATCTGCGCGCGCTGGGCGTGCTGCCGCGGCGGCTGGGTTCGGTGGATTCGCCGGTTGAGCGTCTGCTCTTGGGCTATCGCGAGTATCTGAAGCGCGAGCGGGGGCTGGCGGCCGACACAGTCGATGGCTTGGAGCGTGTCGCGAGGCTGTTCCTGCTTGAGCGCGCCGAGCCGCTCGGTGAAGCGTTGCGGGAGCTCACGGCTGGGGAGGTGACCGGTTTCGTGATGGCGCAGTGCTGCTCGGGCCGGTTGGCAGCGGGAACGGCGAAGAACCTGACGGGCGCCCTGCGGTCGCTTTTGCGTTTCCTTTATTTGGCGGGCTTCACGCCGGTCGGGTTGGCGGACGCGGTTCCGAGTGTCGCCGGCTGGCGGCTGGCGTCGCTGCCTCGCGCGTTGGACGCCGGGATGGTGACGCGGCTGCTCGCCAGTTGTGATCGGACCACGGCGATCGGCCGGCGTGATCTGGCGATTTTGACGCTGCTGGCGAGGCTGGGGCTGCGTGCTGGGGAGGTCGCCGCGCTCGAGCTGGATGACATCGACTGGCGGGCCGGCGAGTTGACGGTCCGGGGGAAGGGTTCGACTGTCGAGAGGCTCCCACTGCCGCATGACGTCGGGGAAGCGCTGGTCTGCTATTTGCGTGACGGGCGGGCGGCCTCCCCGCTCCGAGTGGTGTTTCTACCGGCTCGCGCGCCGATCAGGCCGCTGTCGTCGATCGCGATCACGGCGGTCGTCCGTTACGCCTGCGACCGCGCTGGCGTTGAGCGGGTCGGAGCGCATCGGCTACGTCACACGATCGCAACTGAGCTGTTGGCCGCCGGCACGCCCTTGGCTGAGATCGCACCGATCCTGCGGCACGCGAGCGTCTCGACCACGGCGATCTACGCGAAGGTCGACAGGCTCGCGCTGTCCGCGCTCGCCCGCCCGTGGCCGCTTCAGGAGGGCATGGTGTGAGCGTGCTGCGTGACCGCGCCGGTGACTACCTGCGGATGCGCCGTGCGCTCGGCTACAACCTCGAGGTTCAGGGTTGGCTGCTGGGAGAGTTCGTCGCCTATCTCGAGCAGACGGGCGCGAGGACGGTCACGATCGAGCATGCCCTCGCGTGGGCGACCTCGCCGACCACGGCGAGCCGTCCCTATTGGGCTCAGCGGCTGTCGGTCGTCCGTCAGTTCACCCGGTATCTGCAGACGATCGACCCGGCATGCGAGATCCCGCCCGCGAGCCTTCTGCCGTTCCATCCCAGACGCGTGGTGCCTCACCTCTACCGACCCGAGGAGATCACGGCGCTGATGGCTGCCGCCAGCACGCTGCCGCTGCCGTTGCAGGCCGCGACCTACCGGACGGTGATCGGGCTGCTCGCGGTCACCGGGCTGCGACTCGGCGAGGCGATTCGCCTCGACCGCGACAATCTCGACGTCAGCCAGCAGCTGTTGCGGATCCTGCATAGCAAGTTCGGCAAGAGCCGCGAGGTCGCCCTGCACGAGACCACGATACGCGCGCTCGCAGCCTATGGACGGCTGCGTGACCGGCTCTGCCCCAAGCCGCGCTGCCAGGCGTTCTTTCTCTCAACCCGCGGCACCCGGCTACTTGCCCCGTCGATCCACGAGACCTTCAACCGGCTCGTCGAGATCGCCGGGATCGTCCCGCGGCCCGGCGGGCGTCGTCCGCGCCCTCACGATCTCAGGCATGGCTTTGCTGTGGCCACGCTGCTGGACTGGTATTGCGACGGCGCGGACGTTCAGGCGCGGCTGCCGCGGCTCTCCACTTATCTCGGGCACGTCAACCCCGCCAGCACCTATTGGTATCTGACCGCGGCGCCCGAGCTGCTCGGGCTCGCCGCAGACCGGCTCGAGCCGACGCTCGAGGGAATCGCATGACTCAGCTCGCGCCGTCCCTTGAAGCGTTTTTCACCGAGCGTCTGGCGGGCCAGCAGCGCGTGAGCCCGAACACGATCGCTTCCTACCGTGACACGTTCCGGCTGCTGCTCGCCTTCGCCCAGCAGCAGACCGCCACCCGGCCAGCGCGCCTCGAACTCGATCAGCTCGACGCACCGATAATCGGCGCGTTCCTCGAGCACCTCGAGACCGAACGGGGCAACAGCGCCCGGACCCGCAACGTTCGCCTCGCCGCGATCCACTCGTTCTTCAACTACTGCGCGCTGCGCCACCCCGAACACGCCGGCCTGATCGCCCGCGTGCTCGCGATCCCCACCAAGCGCGCGGAGAAGCGGATCGTCACGTTCCTTACCCCCGAAGAGGTCAAAGCGCTGCTCGAGAGCCCAGACCGCACCACCTGGGCCGGCCGCCGCGACCACGCGCTCCTGCTAACCGCCGCCCAGACGGGGCTGCGGATCTCCGAGCTGATCGCGCTCACCAACGCCGACATGCAGCTCGGCACCGGAGCGCACCTACGAACCTTCGGGAAGGGACGCAAGGAGAGGGTCGCACCGCTCACCAGCCAAACCGTCGCCGTGCTCAAGGTCTGGACCCGTGAGCGCAGCGGCCTACCAGCCGACCCGCTATTCCCCACCAGAACCGGCAGGCCGCTCACGCGCGACGCGATCGAACACCGCCTCGCCAAACACCTCGCCGCCGCCCACGCCCAGTGTCCGACGCTGCGCTCCAAGCGCGTGTCAATGCATACGCTGCGCCACACCGCCGCGATGATGCTGCTCCACGCCGGCGTCGATACCTCCACAATCGCGCTGTGGCTCGGCCACGAGCAAGAGCGAACAACCCACATCTACCTCCACGCCGACCTGCAGCTCAAGCAGCGCGCGCTTGACCGGGCCACCCCGCCAAACAGCCGTCCCGGCCGCTACCGAGCGCACGACAAGCTGCTCGCGTTCCTCGAAGACCTCTGAAGCGATCATGCCGACCACGAACGGTCGCGATCACGACGATCCACTAACGCGTAACACCGAGATCGGCATAACCCCCACAGCGGCATTAGACACCAAGAAGAAGGAGCTGATCGGCGACTACAAGAACGCGGGCAGAGAGCTGCGCTCAAGCGGCCGTCCGATCCTCGTCAACACGCACGACTTCCCAGACGAGGAGGCCGGCAAGGCCGTCCCCTACGGCGTCTATGACATCGCCAGGGACGAGGGGTATGTCAGCGTCGGGGTCTCTGGCGACACCGCGCAGTTCTCGGTCGCGAGCATCCGCGCGTGGTGGAAGCACCTCGGGCGCAAGCGGTATCCGAACGCGAGGTCGCTGACGATCACCGCCGACGCCGGCGGCTCCAATAGCTACCGCATTCGTCTGTGGAAGACCGAGCTGCAAAAGCTCGCCGACGAAACCGGGCTCAAGGTCACCGTCTGTCACTTCCCGCCCGGCACCTCAAAGTGGAACAAGATCGAGCACCGCCTGTTCAGCTACATCTCGATCAACTGGCGCGCAAAGCCCCTCGTCAGCCGCCAGGTCGTGATCGACCTGATCACCGCGACCACCACCAGCACCGGCCTGAAGATCTACGCCCGCCTTGACGAGAACACCTACCCCACCAAGATCAAAATCACCGACGAGCAGTTCGCCACCGTTCAAATCGAGCGAGACGAGTTCCATCCAGAGTGGAACTACACCGTAGTGCCGACAGTTAATTAGAAGCGACTCCTAAG
>JBEKYV010000193.1:0-6763 GCA_049510515.1 Solirubrobacteraceae bacterium
GAGCGCACGCTCCACGGCGAGTCGGAGAGGTCGGGGCGAGATGAAGCGGCGGGGGAGGCGGACGCCCGCGCCGGCCCAGTCGAGGCGCGCGGCGTTCTCGCTCATGTCGCCCGCGACCGGGCAGGCGACCACCGCGCAGCCGCTGGCCAGGGCGCGGGCGAGCGTGCCGTGGCCGGCGTGGCAGACGACCACGTCGCAGTCGGGCATCGTGCGCGCGTAGGAGAGCCACTCGACCACGCGGGCGTTCGGGGGGACCGGCAGGGGGGCCGAGGGGAGACGGCGGTTCCAGGTGGCGATTACGCGCACCGGGGCGCCGGCGAGACCTCGCAGTGCCGCTCCCAGCAGGCGGTGCTCGGGGTCCTGGGCGGTGGAGGGGGCGATCAGCACGAGCGGGTGCTCGCCCGGCGGCAGCTTCACGTCCGCGGTGGGGGGCTCCCAGATCAGCGGGCCCACCACGTGGGTGTTCGTGCCCCAGCCGCCGCCCCATCCGTCTCCGCTCAAACCCCCCCACCCACCTGCGCACCGGTCCCTCAACCTGTCTTCCGGCCCGGTTCGCCATCCACCCGCGCCGGCGGCGCGCGGGTACTCGAGCTGGGGGAAGGTCCCCACCAACGCCAGCTCCCGGCTGATGCCGCCGTGGACGTAGCCGAGCGGCGGGAGGCCGAGGCGCTCCCGTACGGCGTTGAGGTCCTGTCGGCCGCGCTCCAGCCCGTGCTCGACCGGGCGGGTGGCGCGCTGCCAGAAGGCGCGGCCGAGCGCGGTGCGCGGCAGGCGGGCGCCGATCGAGTAGATCGGGGCGCCCGCCGGGGGGTGGGGGTGCACGTGGGGGATCAGCGTTGCGAGCGGAACATCCTGGAGCTCGGCGGCGAGCGCGGGGGCCAGCGTGAGGATGTCGGCGACCACCACCTCGGGCTCGAGCTCGCGCACCAGCGGGAGCGTGTCGCGGGTGGCGTGCACCACGGCCTCGTAGAAGTCGAGCGGCTCCGGTCCATTCGGGAAGACGTGATACTCGGGGGCGGAGGCGAAGCGCACGCCCTCCGCCTCCACGTGTGGGCGCCAGCGCTCCCACGTTTGCAGCGTCACCTCGTGCCCACGCGCGGCCAGCGCGCGCCCGAGCGCGATCATCGGGAAGGCGTGGCCGGGATCCCCGAAGGCGCCGAGGAGGATGCGGCGGTTCACACCGCGGCCAGCTCCGCCACCAGGCGCAGCTGCGTGAGGCGCTCCTCGGCGGTGAACGCGAGCGGGGTGATCCCGAGCGTGCCGACGCCTGCGTCGCGGAAGATCGCGAGGCGCTCGCGCACCACGTCGGGGGGGCCGCACAGGGAGACGGCGTCGATCAGCTTCTCGGGGATCGCCGCCATCGCCTCCTCGCGCTTGCCTTCGAGGTAGAGGTCCTGGATCGTTTTGGCCTCCGCCTCGAAGCCGTAGCGTTGGACGAGGTTGTTGTAGAAGTTCTGCTTGCGCGAGCCCATCCCGCCGACGTACAGCGCGATGAACGGCCGCGTCGCATTGCGCGCTGCCTCCAGGTCGTCGGTGACGAACGCGTTGACGGTGGGAGCGATGTCGAAGCCATCGAGCGTGCGCCCCGCCCGCGCGGCGCCCTCCTCCAGCAGCGGGCGCAGCTCGGAGACGTGCTCGGGAGAGAACAGCGTGGGAATCCAGCCGTCGGCGATCTCGCCCGCCAACGCCGTGTTCTTCGGGCCGATCGCCGCTAGGTAGATCGGAATGTGCTCCTGCACGGGGCTGATCGTCAGCTTCAGCGCCTTGCCCGGGCCGTCGGGGAGCGGCAAGTCGAGCGTCTCGCCGTGAAACTCCACGCGTTCGCGCGCCAGCGCCATCCTCACCACGGCCACGTACTCGCGCGTGCGCTGCAGCTGCTTGGCGAAGCGCTGCCCGTGCCACCCCTCCGCGACCTGTGGGCCGGAGGAGCCGATCCCGAGGATCATGCGCCCGCCGGAGAGCTGGTCGATTGTGGCGGCGGTCATCGCGGTCATCGCAGCCGAGCGTCCCGGCATCTGGAAGATCCCCGCGCCGAGGCGGATGGTCGAGGTCTGCCCCGCCAGCCACGCCAGCACGGTGGCGGTGTCCGAGCCGTACGCCTCCGCCGCCCACACCGAGTCGTACCCCAGCCGCTCCGCCTCCTGCACGATGCGCAGCTGGTCCTCCGAGGTGAGGCCGAGACCCCAATAGCCGATGTGAACGCCGAGCTTCATGCGCAAGTTTCCTTTCAGGGGAAGGGGATTCGTTGCCGTGCGCGACCCCGTGCCTTACGCTGGACGCGCCCGCCGGCCGTGGCCGCTGGCACCGACAGCCTATGCCAATCCGCCCTTCTTCTCGCCCCACCCGCACGATCCGCGAGCTGCGCCTGGCGATCGAGTGCCTACCGGTGGGCACCCGCGAAGCGATGCTGGAGGGGGTGCTCGGCAGTCCCCGCATCATCGTCGGCGCCTACACCGACGGTGAGGGCGGAGTGTGTCCGATGCTCGCCGCCCACCGTCGCGGCGGGCGCACCAACTTCCTCTCCTTCGCGCGCTCCTGGGATCGCTTCACGCACGCGCGCCGCCGGCGCCCCGCCACCCCGCACGAGCTCGCGACGCTCGTCGCGTTGCTGCGCGGCAGCCTGCTGGACGAAGAGCGTGTGGATCTCGCGCAGGTGATCGACGAGCACGCCGCGTTGCGCGCCCGCCACGAGCGCGCCGAGCGGGAGCGGGCGAAGCGTGACGCGGCGCTCTTGGACGCGATGCTCGCTCCGCGGCCGGGCGGCGGCGAGATCGTCGCCGGGCGTCTGCGCGCCACGCGCTGGTTGGGCCGCCGGCGCGAGCGGGTGTCGATGTAGGCAAGCGCCGGCGGGGTTTCCGGTTGGGTGCCGACGGAAGCCGGAAGTGGGTGGGGGGATATATGTTGTTCTTTTCGGACCCCAACTTTTCATTTTGTGAAGTGATAAGGGTTCGTGCTATAGCGCGTCGCCCGGGCGCACGAACATCATCTCCGGCACCACGCACGCGGGGGAGACCCGCAGCAGGTAGCGCACCGCCTCGGCGATGTCCTCCGAGCGGATCATCTCCTCGGGCTTGACCTCGCCCTTGATGAAGTCGGTCATCGGGGTATCGACGAACGCGGGGCACAGCGCGGTCGACTTGATCCCGTCGGCGCCCAACTCCTTGTTCATCGCTTCGGTCCAACCGACAACGCCGTGCTTGGAGGCCGAGTACACCGACAGCCACGCCTCCGCGCGCTTGCCGGAGATCGAGGAGGTGTTGACGACCAGCGCATTGCGGTGCTCGGCGCCCGCCGCCCGCAGCAGCTCGACGCATTCGCGGTAGAAGATCACGATCGAGCGCAGGTTGATGTCGAGCTGCATGTCCAGACGCTTGGTTTGGATCTCCGCCACCGCGGCGCCGATCCCCACCCCCGCGTTGTTGACGAGCACATCCAAACGCCCATACCGCTCGCGGTGGGCGGCGACCACCTTCTGGATCTCCTCCTCGTGGGAGACATTCGCCGCCACGCCGTGCACGTCGAAGCCGGCCCCCGCCAGCTCCGCCACCGCACCATCCAGCTTCTCCGGGCGGCGCGCCGCCATCGTGATCCCATACTCCTCTTCGCCCAGCACCCGCGCGATCGCCAGCCCGATCCCGCTCGAAGCTCCTGTGACGATCGCCGCTCGCTCAGCCATCTCTGTGCGCCTTCCCTCGTGGTTGTTGACATGCGGAATACAACCATTCGGGGGCGGGGTTCGCGTTGCGCATGCGCGCACGCCGGATCTGACGCCCTCGGGATCGCTGGTACCGTCTGCGCACCGCGCGGGCGCCCGCGCGGGACGGGCCCGTAGCTCAGCTGGTTAGAGCTGGCGACTCATAATCGCTAGGTCGCAGGTTCGAGTCCTGCCGGGCCCATCGCCCAATTGCTTGTGGTGGAGCCATTTCGTGCGCTCGGGTCTCAACGGAATGGCATGGTGGGCCACAGAACGAAACGAGAGAGAGGCTCATGTCCCTGTTCGGAAAACTTACGCTCGCCGGCTCGGAGCAGCTCAACAAGCGCGGCCTGTATGCCGGGCGCCGTGCGACAAAAATACACGCGGCTATTTATCGGAGAACTCGCGGAAGGATGGGTGGCACTCTCCCCGGATGGCCGCGGGTTCGGATAGCCCTGGTCGACCACACGGGTGCGAAGACCGGGTTGAAGCGGACATCTCCGCTCATTTATCACGAACAAGGCGACGCTATCGTCATCGCAGGCACCAAGGGCGGCCAGCCATCGCACCCGGCCTGGTTTCATAACCTCATGGCCAACCCGGATACCACGGTACAGATCGGCCCTGAGGTTCGCGACGTCCGCGCTCGTCTGGCCACCGACGAGGAGCGCGATCAGCTGTGGAAGAAAATGGTCGCTGCTTATCCCGGATACGACTTCTATGAGCGTAACGCCGCCGGACGGAAGATCCCCGTCGTGATCCTTGATCCTCGTTTGAGGAGCCTCATCAGCGGGTAGGAAGCTTCAGTGGCGAGCACTCTTGCGGCACCCCAGCAGACGAAGGCGCGGTTGCGCAGGGAGATTGCCATGCCCACCGCCGCTCCCCCTTCCGGCTCAACCCCCAACCGGCCGGGCTCAACCCCGAACCCGCCGGGGAAAGAGGCGCGGCCCGCGCTCTCGCACGAGGAGATCGTGAGGGCGCTGTTCGACGCCTTCAGCCGCGGCGACCTGCAGGGCGCGGTGGAGCTGATGCATCCCGATGTCGTCTTCCAGCCGATGACCGCGGCGGTGACACGGGGCGGAGAGCCCTACCGCGGCCATGAGGGGATCCGTCGCTACACCGAAGACGTCGAGACTCACTGGCGGCAGTTGACGATCCGCCTGAAGCAGGTTCGCTCTGCCGGGAGGGCGGTGGTGGCGCTCGGCCTGGTGAGCGGGAGCGGCTCGCAAGGGTCCTTCGAGGATGCCCCCACCACGTGGGTGGTGAAGTTCAAGGAGGGTAGGGTCGCGCACGTGCAGATCTTCTCCGACGAACGCTACGTCGCGAGCGCGCTGGTGGGCGAGCGCGCCTGAGCGGCAGACCCGCCGGAGCCCTCCGACGGGGGGAATACGCTCAGAGGATGAAGGCATGCGAACGCCTTGCGGTGATCGACCTCGGCTCGAACTCCTTCAGGCTGGTCGTGTTCACCGCCACCGAGGGATGGTGGCAGCGCAGCGACGAGATCTATCAGGTGGTGAGGATCGGGGAAGGGATGGCCGCCACCGGCAGACTGGGGGAGGAGCCGATGGAGCGCGCACTGGCAACGCTGGATGTGTTCGCCCACTTCTGCGAGGCGGCGGGCCTATCGATGGATCCTGCCCGCTCGATGGCTCCCCCTCGCGACCGGGCGGGAGCAAAAAAAAGCGGCAGCAGTCTGGTAGGGGCCAAAAAAGAAAGCAATGTGCACGACCCCGGCACGAGCACGAGCACCGGCGCCGTGGACGCCGTCGCCACCAGCGCGATCCGCGATGCCGAGAACGCGCCGGCCTTTCTCGCTGAGGCGCGCATGCGTACGCAACTGCCGATCCGTGTCCTCAGCCGCGAGCAGGAGGCCCGTTATGGATACCTCGCGGCGGTCAACTCGACGACGCTGAGCGACGGCTGCATGCTGGACCTCGGCGGCGGCTCGATGCAGCTGGTGGGGGTACGGGACCGCAGGGCGCACGGGTCGGGTTCCTGGCGGGTGGGTGCGGTGAGGATGACGGAGCGCTTCCTGCCAAACGGCGGGCCGGCGAAGCCGCGCCAGATCGAGGCGCTGCGCGAGCACGTGGCGCAGGAGTTGAAGAGCGCGACGTGGCTGCCGAAGGCCGGCAGGCGTTTGGTGGGGATCGGCGGCACGGTGCGGGGCCTGGCAGCCGTGGCGCAGCGCGCGGAAGGGCTGCCGAGCAACGGCGTGCAGGGCACGACGGTGACGCGCGAGGCGCTGCGGGAGATCGTCGAACGGCTGGCGGCGCTGGCGCCCTCCGAGCGCGCGAGCGTGCCTGGCGTGAAGCCGGCGCGAGCGGACCTGATCCTGGCAGGGGCGGTGGTGGTCGAGGGCGCGTTGCAAGCGGGCGGATTCGACGCCTTGGAGGCGACTGAGGCGGGGCTGCGCGAGGGGGTGTTCTTCGAGCGCCATCTATCGAAAAACGAGGGGCCCGGCTCGCCGGCCTGCGGCCGGCTGCGCCACCCTCTTGGCGATCCCGCTCACCCCGCGGAGCCGCCGCTGTTCGAAAACGTGCGCCGAGCGTCGGTGGAGAACCTCGCGGCGCGCTACGGCGTGGATCGCGCCCACACCCAACACGTGGCGACGTTGGCGCTCGGCATGTTCGACCAGCTGGCGCGCATGGGGCTGCACGAAGGCGACGCGCAGGAGCGGGAGCTGCTGTGGGCGGCGTGCATGCTGCACGACATCGGGATGTCGGTGGACTACGACGACCACCACAAGCACTCCCGCTACCTGATCCTCAGCGCGGGCCTGCCGGGGTATTCGCCGAAGGAGGTGGCGATCGTGGCGCAGGCGGCGCGCTACCACCGCAAGGGCATGCCCGACCCGGGGCCGCTGGCGGCGCTGTTCGGTGAGGGCGACATAGCGCGGCTGAACCGTTGCGCGGTGCTGCTGCGCCTCGCGGAGGACCTCGAGCGCTCGCGCGATCAGCTCGTCAAAGACACGGTGCTGAGCGCCGAGAACGGCTCGGTGCAGCTGCGGCTGCTTGCGGAGGGCGGCTCGGCGGTGCCCCGCTGGGCGGCGGGGCGGGAGAGCGAGCTGTT
>JBEKYV010000194.1:0-6753 GCA_049510515.1 Solirubrobacteraceae bacterium
CTCGATCCCGATCGAGCGCATCGCCTCCGTGGCGCGGTCGAGCAGCGCCGTCTCGGTGGGGCCGTCAAGCGCCCCCCACTCCTCGTGACGCCAGGCGTGCACCGCCACCTCGTGGCCGGCCTGCGCCAGCTCGTGCAGCGCGCCGGGGTACATCTCGGCGTTGAGCCCCTCAAGGAAGAACGTAGCCCGCACGCCCCGGGCCGCGAGCAGCTCCAGCAGCCGGGGGAGGACTTCGCGCACGGTGAAGTGCTCCCCTTGGGGGACCTCCTCGGGCCACATGCCCAGCTCTAGCTGGGCGGCCTCGCCGAGATTGTCGAATGTCACCGACACGGCGGCGCCGGCGGCGCTCGCTCCCCAGGCGCTCATCGGTTGAGGATAGTCAAGGCATGCCCATGCGCCCTGCGCTCAGCCCGCGAAGCGGTAGAGCTTGGCGCCCGCTCCGGAGGTGCTCTGTCCGGTGACGTGCACCACCGTCCCGTGGCGTTCGATCCAGCGGTCGCGGGTTGCGACCGTCGCGTTGCTCGCGCCCGTGGCGCCGGGCCGGCCGCCGCCCGGGCCGCTCCTGGCTCCGCTGTCACCCGGGCCGCTCGAGGCTCCGCCGCCACCCGGGCCGCTCGCGGCTCCGCCGCCACCGAATCCACCGCCGGAGCCACCGAGCAGGATGTAGTGCAGCTGGCCGGTGTCGATCAGATGCTGGACCTGGGCGAGGGTGGGCGCGGGATCGGCGCCCATGAAGCCGCCCATGTCGATCACATTGCGCCCGCTCTGCAGGGCGATCGCCCCCGCGGTGTTGGAGCCGACCGCGGCAACCATGTACTTGGCGGAGCCCTGGTGGCCCTCCAGGTACTTGATCACGAGGCTGCTGACATTCGCGCCCCCGGCGCTGGCGCCGGGCACGGAAGCTGACCCCGGACCGCCGGGCGGGATCCCCCGGATACCGATGCCGGCCGGGGGGCCCTGAGGTGGACCGCCACGCTGTGCGAAGTTGCTCTGAGGCTGGATCGGCTGCCGCCCACCAGGTCCGCTCGCGCTCGGGGCACCACCTCCAGGCGGGAAGCCTCCCAAGCCGCTCGACCTGCCGCCGGCGAACCGCACGCCGCCGGGCGCCCCAGCGATTGCCGCATTCGCGTTGACGGGGCCGGCGAGCGGATTGCCGCCGCTCAGCGTGTCGCCGACGGTGGCGATCGCGTAGGAGGCGGGGCCGGCGAGCACGCCAGCCAGCCCGGCGACGGCCGCAAAGGGGAGCAGCACGCGCAGGCTCCGAGCGTGCGGCCGCCGCACGGATTCGGCCCGCGCAAGCAGCAGGGCGCCGCCCGCGAGCGCGGCGAGCACGATCGCGGTGGGCGCCAGCCACGGCACGAACCCACTGACGCGGGCGAGCAGCACGGCCGCCCACACGGCGGAGCCGATCACCGCGCCGCCAAGCGCCGCCGCCCACATCATCGAGCCCCGTGCGCGGCCCCAGAGCTCAACCAGGCCGCCGGCGGCGAGCACCGCCACGGCGGGGGCGAGGGCGGTGGTGTAGTAGGGGTGGAAGATGCCTTCCGAGAAGCTGAAGATCGCCCACGTGACCACGGCCCAACCACCCCAGAGGATGTAGGCGGAGCGGGCGGCGTCGGTGCGGGGCGCGCGGCGTCGTGCCCACACGCCGAGCAGCAGCCCGAGCAGGGCGAGCGGCAGCAGCCACGAGATCTGGCCGCCGACGATCGGGTTGAAGAGCCGCGTGAGGCCGGGGGCGCCACCGAATGTCCCCATTCCTCCGGGAGCCCCGCCCACCCCGCCGGCGGCGCTGGCACCGGAGACTCGGTTGAGCCCGTTGGCGCCGAAGATCAAAGAGAGCCACGAGTTGTCGGTGGTATCGCCGACGAACGGCCGGTGGGCGGCGGGGATCAGCATCATCGCGCCGTACCACACGAAGCTGACCGCGAGCATCGCGACGGCGCCGGCCGCGAGCTGGGCGACGCGCCTGCGCACGCTGCCTTTGCCGGCGATCATGAACGCGAGCGCGAGCCCTGGCACGACCAGGTAGGCGGCGAGCATCTTGACGTTGAAGGCAAGCCCGATGAACAGCCCGCACAGCAGCAGGTGGCGCGTGCGCCCCGACTCCAGCGTCCGCACCAGCGCCCAGGCGGCGGCGATCTCGCACAGCACGAGCAGCGGGTCGGGGTTGTTGAAGCGGCTCATCGCCACGAAGATCGGCGTGAGCGCGAGCATCAGCGCGGCGAGCAGCGCGGCGCGGTGTCCGAGCGTGCGCCGCACGATGTTGTGCAGCAACAGCACCGAGGCGATCCCGCAGAGCGCCTCCGGCAGCAGCATCGAGAAGCTCGAGAACCCGAGCAGCCGCCCGGAGAGCCCCATCAGCATGTTGGAGAGCGGCCCCTTGTCGAGGCTCACCAAACCGGAGGTGTCCACCGAGTTGGAAAGCCACGCCCACCAGCTGCGGCTGGCCGCCTGGGCGGCCTCGGCGTAGTAGGTGTTGGCGTACCCGCTGCGTGTCAGCCCCCACAGGGTGAGTGCCCCCGCCAGCGCGGCGATCGTGCAGATCGGCAGGTGGCTCCTCGCCCGCGTCCTCGTTGCGTCGCTCATGAGGGCAGTCTCGGGCGCGCTGGTAGCCGGGAGATGCGCGATGCGTAAGAACTACGTCGGAGCGGATTCAGAGCCCGACGCTGGCGGGCGCTGGCAGCGGCGCTCCGAAGCTGGCCTCGATCCGCGCGCCGCCGTCAGGCGCGTTCTCGGCTCGTACGAACCCGTGGTGGGCCTCGGCGGCCTGGCGCACGATCGCCAGCCCCAACCCGGAGCCCGGCAGCCCGCGGGCAGCGTCGGCGCGGTAGAAGCGCTCGAAGACGTGGGGGAGGTCGGCCGCTTGGAAGCCGGGGCCGTGGTCGCGGACACAGAGGACGCCGTCTCGCAGCCGCACCTCGACGAGGCCGCCAGGGGGGCTCCACTTGCGCGCATTGTCGAGCAGGTTGGTGACGGCGCGGCTGATGCGCTCACCCGCTCCGCGCACGAGCGTGGGCTCAAGCGCGACATCGAAGCGCAGATCGCAGCGCCGTCGCGTGCGCTCGACCGCGTCGGCGACGATCTCGTCGAGGCGCACCTCGTCGGTCGCCAGCTCGCCGCGGCTGCCGCGGGCAAGCTCGGCGACGTCGCCGACCAGCGCGGTGAGCTCGTCGAGCTCGTCGATGATGTCGTGCCGCAGCGCCGCGCGATCCTCGGGTGTCAGGCGGGCAGCGTCCTGAAGCACCTGGATGTTGGCTCGCAGCGAGGCGATCGGGGTGCGCAGCTCGTGGCCGGCGTCGGCGATCAGGTGGCGCTGGGCGGCGACGGAGCGCTCGAGCTGCTCAAGCGTGGCGTTGAAGGAAGCGGCGAGGCGCGCGAGCTCGTCGCGGCCGCTCACCTCCAGGCGACGGCTGAGATCGGGGTCGCCGGTGAGCTGTTCGGTGCGGCGCGTGAAGCGGGCGATCGGGGTGAGCGCGGTGCGCGCCACCAGCGCCCCCAGCAGCACGGCGAGCGCGATGCCGGCGACCCCAACCAGCAGCAGGATCAAGAGGATGTGGCGGAGCTCGTGGTCGACCGTGGTGAGCGGCAGCGCAACCAGCACGGCACCGTGGGGGCCGGTGCCGAGCGTGAGCACGCGCAGGTGGGTGCCGCGCACGGTGCGATCGGCGAGCAGCTCACCGCGCCCGCTTGCGGCGATCGCCCGCTCGGCGTGGTTGGGGGCGATCGTGGGCGAGGAGCCCTGGCCGGCGGGGATGTCCACGGAGCCGGTGGGGTCGATGAGCTGCACGTATCCCGAGGGCCCACCGAAACGCGCGGGCGCGACGCTGGTGGGTAGTCTCGAGGGTGCGCCGGCGCCGCCGCCCGGGCCGCCGCCCGGTGGGGGGCCATGGGCGATGTCGCCCGCAGCCGGGCCTCCCGCGCCGCTGCCGCGGTTGGGTTTGCTGGCGCCCCCCGCAGATCCGTCGCCGCTCACCCCGGGCGTCCCCGGCGTGCCAGGCGCCCCGGGAGGCGGCGCGAGGAACCCGGCGGCGCGTTGGCGCAGGGAGGTGTCGACCTGGCCGCGCAGGTCGGAGCGCACCGCGACATACACCACCACCGCGGCGAGCAGCACCGCGATCGCCACCGCGAGGCCGGCCACCGCGGCGATGCGGGTGCGCAAGGTCACGTGTGGGCCTCGCGGACCTCACCGGCGGTCGCGGTGGGGGTGCCGACCGCGATGCGAACGCGCAGGGTCACGGCTCGCGCAGGACGTAGCCCACACCGCGAACGGTGTGGATCAGCGGGCGGGCGCCGATCTCCTCCAGCTTACGGCGCAGGTAGCCGATGTATACGCGCAGCGCGTTGGAGGCGGGGCCGAAGTCGTATCCCCACACGCCGTCGTAGATGACGGTGCGCGAAAGCACACGGCGGGGGTTGCGCATCAGCAGCTCCAGCAGCTGGTACTCGGTCCGGGTGAGCTCGGCGAAGCGCTCGCCCACGACGGCGCCGTGGCGGTCGCCGTCGAGGCGGATCTCAGCGAAGCTGAGCGCGTCGGGGTCGCCGTCGGCGCCATCCGAGCCCTCGGAGCCGATGCGACGCAGCAGCGCGCGCAGCCGCGCCTGCAGCTCGCCGACGTCGAACGGCTTGACGAGGTAGTCGTCGGCGCCGGCGTCAAGTCCGTCGATGCGGTCGGCGACGGCGTCGCGCGCGGTGAGCATCAGGATTGGCACGCGATTGCCGAGCCGGCGCAGCCGGCGGCAGACCTCCAGGCCGTCGATGCCGGGCAGGCCGATGTCGAGTACGACGGCGTCGGGTAGCGCCTGGGCGACCAGCTCGATTGCCTGTGCGCCGTCCTCGGCGAGCTGCACCTCGTATTCGGCGAGCGTCAGCGCGCGCCGCAGCGCTTCGCGCACCGCGCGATCGTCGTCGACCACCAGGATTCTCACTCGCTCGATTGTGACGTGCGGGCGGATGGGGGCGGGGTCACTCATACTTTGTACTTACACGCACAGCCCCACCAGCGCCCACGGCGACCCCACCAAGTCACGTCTCCACTCACCTCGCACGTCGGTCCAGCCACCTTGCACCTCAGCCCAACCACCTTCTACTTTGACCTTGGCTCGCCGTACGCCTATCTGACGGCGGAGCGCCTTGGTGGGGTGCTGGGCGGCGAGGCGCCGAGCGGCGGCGCGTTTGTCTGGCAGCCGATCTCGCTGGGGGGCCTGTTCAAGGCCAACGGGCGCTCCTCCTGGGCGGTGGGCGATCGGGACACTCGTCAGCAGGGGATCGAGGAGGTGGAGCGGCGCGCCCGTGCATACGGTCTGCCTGAGCTGCGCTGGCCGGAGCCGTGGCCGAGCAACTACCTGTTCGCGATGCGCGTCGCCACCTACGCATTCCAGTTGGGCCGCGGTGAGGCATTCACGCTGCAGGCCTTTCGCGATGCCTTCCAGCATGGCCGAGACCTCGCGCTCCCCGAGCACGTGTTGCGAAGCGCCGAGCAGGCCGGTGTCGACCCGGATGCGGCGCGCGCGGCGACGGAGGAAGCGCAGGTCAAGCAGGCGCTGCGCGCGGCCACCGACGAAGCCCACGCGCGCGGGGTGATCGGTGTGCCCACGCTGGCGGTCGGCGGGGAGCTGTTCTGGGGTGATGACCGCCTGACGGACGCGGCCGTGGCGCTGCGGGGCTGATTTACAACTGCCGCCCGGCGAAGCCCTCGGCGGCCTCGATCATCGCCGCGTAGTCCTCCTCGGCATGGCCCCGCCCGACGGTGGCTGCGAGCAGGTCGCGCGCATGGCCGGCGGCGGGGAACGGCATCCCGGCGGCCTGGGCTTCCTCGAGGCAGAGGCGCACGTCCTTGAGCATGTGGGCGGTCTTGAACAGCGGGGTGTAGTCGTGCGCGCGCATCGCGCCCGCCTTCAGGTCGAGCTGAGCGGAGGCGCCGGAGCCGTTGGAGAGCACCTGTGCGAAGGCGTCGAGGTCGAGGCCGCAGGCGCTCGCCAGCAGCAGCCCCTCGGCGAGCGCGGCGGCGTTGGCGGCGCCGACGGAGTTGTTGATCAGCTTCAGCATCTCGCCCTGCCCGAGCGCGCCGACGTGCACGATCACCTCGCCCATCGCCTCCAGCAGCGACCGTGCGCGGGCGAAGTCCTCGACCTCGCCGCCGGCCATGATCGTCAGCGTGCCGGCCTCGGCCCGCGGGGCGCTGCCGGTGACTGGCGCGTCGAGCATTCGCACCCCGCGCTCGGCCAGCGCCGCCCCGATGCGGCGGGTGTCGAGGGGGGCGATCGTGGACATGTCGACGCACAGCAGCCCATCGTGCGCGCCGGCAGCCACCCCCTCCGCGCCAAGCAGCACCGAGGCGACCTGGGAGCCGTCGACGACCATGCTCACGACGATCTCGCTCGCGCGCGCAACCTCGGCGGGGGTGTCCACCGCCACCGCGTCGTGCTCGGCGGCCCATCGCGCCGCCTTGCCGGGGGTGTGCGTCCAGACCGTCAGCGGGAAACCGGTGCGCCGCACGTTGGCGGCCATCCGCGAGCCCATGATCCCGAGGCCCAGAAATCCGATCCTCTCAGGCATCCATGCATCCTGCCACACACCGATCAGCGCCGGGTGTAGACACCGCCGGCGAGGCCCACCACTTTCACCGACCGTTCGGCCTCCTTGTACAGCGCTTCCGCATCGAAGCCTGGCGCGGCGGCGAGCGCGTGCGGCAGTGCGAGCAGCCTCAGGATGAAGTGTTCTTCGACCGTGCCCTTCGGCGGGCAGATCGAGTAG
>JBEKYV010000195.1:0-6737 GCA_049510515.1 Solirubrobacteraceae bacterium
GTCGAGGCATATCCCGATCGTGGGCTGGTGCGGGGCCGCATAGTGACGCCCGTTGCACCAGAACCCGCTGTCCTGTGCTCCCGGCGTAGATTCCATGACATCCATCATCTAAATTGGTATTATAATCTTCATGTGGATGCTCATGCTAGGGAATCCCTGATGGCCGACGCCGCCAATGCCCGCAAGCGGTTGACGCAGGCTGAGAAAAAGGCCGCGACCCGCAGCGAGCTATTGAGGACCGCCGCTGACGTGTTCGCTCGCCGCGGCTATCACCGCGCCTCGATCGAGGAAGTCGCCGAGCAGGCAGGCTTCTCGCACGGCGCGGTCTACTCGAACTTCTCCGGCAAGGAGGACCTCTTCCTCGCCGTCTTCGAGGACTACATGGCAACCCGAGCGGGGGAGCTGGCCGAGGCGCTCTTGGGCGCACCTGAGAGTCTCCCCAAGCGAGCACGCGCAATCGCCGCGCAATGGATGGAGCGCTTCGCACACGACCCCAACTCCTTCCTGCTGCACGTCGAGTTCATGATCCACGCCGCCCGCGACCCCGACCTCAGTAAGAAGATGGGCCTGCGCCAAGCATCGCTGCGCCTCGCGATCCAGGACTACCTGCAGAACGCCCAGCGCGAGGAGGCAATCGAGTTCGCGCTTCCCCCGGCCGAGCTCGCGCTGATCATGCGCTCGCTCGGGATTGGCCTCGCGATCGAGGCACTGAACAGCCCCGACGACATGCGCGAGGACCTGTTCGCTGACTTCACCGAGCTTGTTTTCGCCCGCCTCGCCGGACCAAACCAAGCCGGCATCGCCCGCGGCAAGACGACTGAGACATGACCCGCCGAGAACACCCAAGTCGCCGAGCAGCACCCGCATCGCGCCCACACGTACCAATGAGTTGGTGGGCTATGCTCAAATAGTTGTCTGCGCTGTCTATTGCTCAGACGGCTAACATCGCGTCGTTGTGGACCGTGCCTACGCTTTATCAGTGCTCGAAACGCTGCACAGCGCCTCAAACACGATGTACGCGGGAGGCGAGACCGACGCTGTGCGTGCTCTCTTGACCGACGACATCGAGTGGCACGTTCCGGGTGAGAACGCGATCGCCGGCAACTATCACGGCGCGGAGGAGGTCATCGACTACTTCAAGAGGCGTCGAGCGCTGGCGTCGAACACCCTCCGCCTGCATCCCGGAGAGATCCTTGTCGGTGACTCCCATATCGCCGTCCTCACGGACGGCACCGCAAAATTGGACGGGGTAGAGCATCGTTGGTCCACGATGGGGGTCTATCGGCTACATGGCGAGCAAATCGCCGCTTGTTGGCTGCTGCCCCTTGACCAATCTGCGTTTGACCGCGCCTGGAAAGCTCAGCTGTCCCAGCAAACGTAATATAAGCTGTGCCAACCGCTATTTGCGCAGGCTGCGGACCGCGCGGCGGCGGCTCCTTGTCACGGAGACTTTCTTCCGCCAACCAAGGCCAGCTCCATCCACTTCCAGTGACATTCGACGTGCTGAAAGCCGGCCGCTGTGAGCCACTCAAGCTGATCGTGTAGACGCGCCGGCTGGTCAGATGGGTCCTCATTGCGTGCATCGAAGCCGAAGGAGCTCTGGCTGAGGGCATGAAGCTCGCTGCTCCGCGAGGCGACGCAGTCGAGATCGTAGAATCTGCCCTCGCCCCTCAGCAGCTTGAAGACCTCGTTGAACAGCGTTTGCTTTCGCTTGTCGGGAAGATGGTGAATCGCAAGTGCGGAGACAACGAGGTCGAACCGACCAAGCTCCCGCGGCAGCGGCTGCATCAGATCGTGCTGTCGAAAGCTCACCTTCTCCAGATCCGCAAAACGAGCCTGTGCCGCCTGGACCATCGCCGCGGAGAGGTCCAAGCCCACAACGCTCACAGTGGGGAGTCTCCGTAGCACAACGGCAACCAGATGCCCGTCGCCGGTCCCCAAATCGAGTACTCGCTGCGCCGAATCATCCAGCAGATGCTCGACGAGCATCACCTCCGCATCGCCGGCATGTGGCAGACCGTCGCGGAACGATGGCCAAGCCTCCGCACGCTCAACATCGACCCACTCGGTACCGGCCACGCCGCAATGCTGCCACAAAGACACGACGGGCGCGGCTGTCACAGGCGCGGCCCGCCGGCACGCACGGCGCCATTCAGGCGCCTCGTCGGGCTCTACTTGGCTCCGTCAAGCGACATCACTGAGGAGCATCGCGGGGCACTACCCTTATCGACCGATGAGCACCGATCTGCCACCATTGGTGTTGACTGGCGCGGGTGTGCGCTTGGAACCTCTCGCGATCGAGCACGTGTCGGCGCTAGTGAGCGCAGCCACGGAGGACAGGAGCGCCTATGGGTTCAGCTCGGTGCCAGCGACACCAGTCGCGATGAGCGCCTGGGTGCAGGCTGCGCTCGCTGAACAAGCAGCCGGAGGTGCACTGCCGTTCGTCACGCACTCCCTCGCACACGAGCGGATCGTCGGGTCCACGCGGTTTTACGAGATAGCTCTCTGGCAGTGGCCCGACGGTGACGCGCGCCAGCGTGAAGACCGGCCCGACGTGTGCGAGATCGGTTACACCTGGCTCGCCGCCTCCGAGCAACGAACCGCGTGTAACACCGAGGCGAAGCTGCTCATGCTCTCCCACGCGTTCGACGTCTGGGAGGTGCATCGGGTCGCGTTCCGAACTGACCGGCGTAATGAGCGTTCGCGCCTGGCGCTCGAGCGGATTGGAGCGCAGTTTGAGGGGATAAGACGAGCCGAGCGCCCCGGGATCGACGGCACGATCCGCGACGCGGCTTTCTACTCGATCGTTGCCGCCGAATGGCCAGAGGTGAAGGCGCTCCTCACTCGCCGGCTCGAAGGTTGACACGGGAAGCCGGCGGCTCGCCATTGATGGTCGTTGCGCGGGCGGCAAGCAGCTGCTGAATGGTGGCGCGGGTGAGCGCGAAGGCGCGCGTGTCGTGCAGCAGCCGGGTGCAGGCGTTGGCGCCGAGCCCGAGCGAGTAGATCTCGAAGGCAACCTCGGCCGGCCGCGGTAGGCCGGCGAGTCGGGCCTGGCGCTCTAGCTCGGCCAGCCAGACACGGACGCCGTCGGCGATGGCGTCACGCACGGCGCCGGGCCGGTCGTCGAACTCGCATGCGGCAGCCGCCCAGAAGCAGCCGCCGGCGAAGACGCTGTGTTCGAGGTGGTCGAGGTAGTGCTCGCAGTAGGCGCGTAGCCGCTCGCCCCCCGCGGGAGCCTGCTGGGCGGGGGCGACGATCTCCTCGGCGAAGCGCGCAGCGGCGTGCTCGACGACGGCGAGCTGCAGGTCCTCCTTGGAGCCGAAATGCGCGAAAAGGCCACTCTTGCTCATCTGCAGATCGCTGGCGAGGCTGCCGATCGTGAGTCCCTCGAGGCCGTCCATCGAGGCGCGGTCGGCGGCGTGCTGGAGGATCGCGTAACGGGTGCGGGAGGCCTTGCCGACCATGTCGCGATTGTAGCCATCCCCCGACCATGAAAAGAACGAACGATCGTGTTATTTTGCGGAGCCGTCGCCCCCCCGCACCTGGGATTGGGACGGCGGACGCCGCCGATCTCCAAGACGGGGTGTGGCGGCCGCAACCCAGACGATCGCGATCGGAGGCGAGAGATGCCCGACTACACACTGAGCCGCATCAATGACATGGAGGCCGTGGTCTTCGGCTCGTTCAAGCGCGCCCGCGCCACGCTCGGCGTGGAGTCGTTCGGGATGCAGGTCATCGACATGCCACCCAATGCCACGCAATACCCCGAGCACGACGAGGCCGACAGCGGCCAGGAGGAGGTGTTTGTCGTGTTGCGCGGCGACGGCGAGATCGAGATCGACGGTCAGCGCCGGGCGATCGACCCCGAGACGATGGTCAGGGTTAGCCCTGGCGCCAAGCGCAAGATCTGGCCGGGGGCTCAGGGCATGCGCCTGCTCGCACTCGGCGGCTGTCCGGGCAGGCCCTACGAGGCGCCTGAGGTCACGAAGTTGGGCGCACCGGATCCGGGGCTGTGAGGCATGGCCGGACCGGCGATCATCCGTCATAGGCACCGCCGGGAGCCGCTCAAGGCGCTGGTGGGACTCACCATTCGTCCATATGCACAGGCTTCCGAGGCATGCCGTGCTTGATAACGTGGTCATCGATCCGCGCTTTCGGGGGCCACCTGCTAGTGCAAATGGGGGATACACGTGCGGGATGGCAGCCCAGTACATTGACGGGCCGGCCGAGGTCACGTTGCGGTTGCCGCCACCGCTTGCGCAGCCGTTGCGCGTTGAGCCGCGAGCCGATGGCGTGGTCTTGCTCGTCGAGAATGAGCTCATCGCCGAGGCGCACCCGACGACGGTCGATCTGCATGTACCTGCCCCAGTGGGCATCGAGCATGCACGACGGGCGTCCTCGCGCTATCCGTGGATTGCCGATCACCCCTACCCGACCTGCTTCGTGTGTGGCCCCGAGCGAGAGGAGGGCGACGGTCTCAGGGTCTTCCCCGGTCCTGTGGACGACGGTTCGATGTACGCCGCACCATGGCTGCCCGAACCGTCACTCGGGCGAGACGACGGGGCCGTTCGTGACGAGTTCATCTGGGCGGCCCTTGACTGTCCGAGTGGGATAGTGACCGATCTCTTCGGTGATGTCGGTTTGATTGTCCTCGGTCGCATGGCTGCGGAAATCACGTGCTCGTTGACGGTCGGCTGCGCCTACACAGTGCAGGCTTGGCCAGTGGAGCGTGAGGGACGAAAGCTACGGACTGCCTCCGCGATATTTTCGGCTGGCGGGCACCTTTGCGCAGTGGCCCGCGCGGTGTGGATAGAGCTCTCCTCGCCGGGCTGATCTGCTGCACGTTCCAGGCTCCTCGACCGCCCAGTTCGTTTCGTGCCGGTCGGCAGAATCAAGGCGAGGCGGCCGGCGAGTAACTCGACCCAAGAGAAAGGACCCGGCATGGGCACTCAAGAGACAGCTTCAGCGGCCACCGTCACACAGATCACGCCCGGTGTGAGGCAGGTGAGCGTCGGCGTACCCTTCCGCTCACACGTCTACCTGATCGACGGCCCGGACGGGCTGGTCGCTTTCGACGCCGCGATCAAGGGCACCGGCCCGGCGATCCTCGCCGCCGCAGGCGGGCGCCTGGAGCGAGTGATCCTCAGCCATAGCCACATCGATCACCGTGGAGGCGCAGGCGAGCTCGGCGCACCGATCTACTGCCACCCCGACGAGGTCGCCGACGCCGAAGGCGACGCCGGCCTGAGTTACACCGACTTCTCTCGCATCGGCAACGAGCGAGTCCGTCAAGTCCTCCCGCAGCTGCTCGCGGCCTGGGACGGAGGACCCGTGACGATCGCCGGGACGATCACCGACGGCGAGCAAGTCGCTGGCTTCCGCGTCATCCACACCCCTGGGCACGCACCTGGCCAGATTGCGCTATTCCGCGAGTCAGACCACCTGCTGATCGCCGCGGACGCGATCTACACCTTGGACCCAGAGACTGGCCAGCCAGCAAGCGCGCGCGTCCCCCACCCCTTCAGCAACTGGGATACAGAGATGGCGCGCGAGTCGATCCGCCGACTGATCCCACTCGACGCGACGAGCGTCTGGACCGGCCACGCCCAACCCGTGACCGGCGACGACATCGCAGAGCAGCTTGAGCGAGCGGCCGACTACGAGCGGGAGCACGCACCGGGCTAATTCGGGCACTCGCCGCACCGCCTCCTCAGTCGCGGCGACCACCATCTCTCGCGACAAGCCGGCGCTCCAAGTACGCCGGACGCTATTCGTAGCTCGTCATGTGGCGGAGCCGGGGCGCGCTCAGCAGAGCGTGACGACTGTACACTCGGGCCTTCTGCTTCTCAGCTCGTGACGATCAGCCAGCGCGATGAAGATTCCGACCGCCTCCCACGTGTGCCGCTGAGTATGGACGAGGCGGAGGCGGAGGCGGTGCTAAGTGGGGCCGTCGACGTCTACCGCGCCGCGTTGGGGGAGCGGCTCGTGGCTGCGTATGCGCTCGGGAGCTTGGCTCACGGCGGGTACAGTCCGCTGGTCAGCGACATCGACCTCGGTCTGATCGTGGAGGATCCGACTCGCCCCGAGGATCCCGAGAGGATCCAGGCTGTCGCCGACCGCGAGAGGGCCAAGGGTTCACCTCTGTCCGGGCGGCTGTCGGTGTTCTGGGGCACACCGAGCACCCTGCGCGGGGAGCAACCCGGCGGTCGCTTTCCGCCGCTCGACCGCCTGGATCTGATCGAGAACGGCCGCCTGCTCGCGGGCACCGACGCCCGTCTCGACCTATCCCGACCCAGCGCCGAGGAGCTGCTCGTCAGCGGTGCCGAGTTCGCGCTGGGCTCCCTCGCGGGCGCCCGAGCAGGCGCGGAACCCCGCGCCGCGGGACCCGGATCGCTGCGGCCGGTGGCGGAGTACGCAGTCAGAGAGATCCGCCGTCCGGAGCTCCTGCTGGCCCGGGGTGTGCGCCGCGTGACCAAGACGGTGCTCTTCCCCGTTCGCTTCCTCTTCACGGCGGCAACGGGCGACGTGGGCACAAACGACGCCGCCGCCGCTTGGTATCTCGCAGACCCTGAGGCACCGGCCGCCATGCTCGTGGCGGCGGCGCTTTCCTGGCGAACCGGGGCGCTGGACGATGACGAGGCGGCGACCGAGCTGCTGCGAGAGCAGCTCGTGCCCCTGTACATGCACTACATCGACGACAACATTAGACGCCTGGATGCCGTGGGCCGGGCGGAGCT
>JBEKYV010000196.1:0-6735 GCA_049510515.1 Solirubrobacteraceae bacterium
GAATCCCCGTTTGAGACCGCCTCCGAGTCGCTGCGCCGCGAGACCGTGGTGCGCGTGCTGGCGGTGCTTCCCCGTCGCGAGCGGGAGGTGCTGGAGATGCGCTACGGCATCACCGGCGGGCGCTCCCGCACGCTGGAGGAGGTCGGTCGCGCCTTCAACATCACACGCGAGCGCGTCCGCCAGATCGAGAACCGCACGCTCAAGAAGCTTCAGACGCTGCCCGAGGCGCAGCTGCTTCGCGAGGCCTCTTGAGGCTCTCGACGGTCTTGCCGGCGCGACCCCTCTAAACTGCGTCAGCACCCACGGTGGGGTGTCCGAGTGGTTAAAGGAGATCGGCTGTAAACCGATTGGCTCTGCCTACGCAGGTTCGAATCCTGCCCCCACCATCGATCACCCGCGCGTCCCCTCCTCCAGGGGGCGTGGAGGACGGAGCATCAGCCGCAGCGGCGGGCTGCCCCACACGCGCAGCTCCTCGATGAGCTCGAATCCAAGGCGCGCGTACAGAGCGGCGCTGCGCTCGCTGGAGGCCTCGATGTAGGCGGGCACGCCCTCCCGATCGCAGCGGTCGAGCGTGGGGCGCATCAGCGCGCCGCCGAGTCCTCGTCCCTGGATGTCGGGGTGCACGCCGATGTCGCGAACGTAGTAGTGGGGCCCGCGGGCGAGACGCATGTGACGCAATTCCATCGTGGCGCCCAAGCTCGCCGCCTTGGGCAGCCGGACGCCGAACACGGTGCCGTGCAAGAGCGTGGTGCGCGGAGGCACACGCCACCTGCCGGGCGGCAGGCTCAGCATCGCGCCCGCGAGATCGTCGGTGGTCTCCACGTGCCCGCGCGGCAGGGCGAAGTGACGCAGCTCGATCCCAAAGTAGTGACGCAGCCGTGCTCGCCGTCTGGCGCCATTTGGGATCAGCCAACCAAGTATCGGGTCCTCCATAAACGCCTCCGCCAACACCGTCCGCAGCGGTTCGATGTCGTCCACGGTTGCTCTGCGCAGCCCGGGAGCGGCGGATGGGGAATGGACGAGTGGGCTCGAGGGCGGCACGTCCCCAAGTGGGCTCGATCGCGGGGTCTCCCCGAGAGGGCTTGATTCCGGTGGTGCATCCGCGAGAGCGTTGGACGACGGCGCGTCCCGATTGGCGGTTGACAAGCTCTTATTCATGTTGGACACCTTTCGTTTTGGTGGCTGCCGATGCCTGCGAGCGTCGTAAGGCGCCGGGTTCGGTCATGCTCGGGTTCTCGCGCCCAAGCGCCTGCAGGGCCTGGAAGATGAGCACGAGCAGGTCCCCGAACAGCGCGTCGGGCACGGCCTCCGGATCGGCCAGCTTCTCCAACGCAAGACCATTGGCCAGCGCGTTGATCAACAGCCCCATCAGCTCACCCACCTCACTGCTCGGCGCGACACCCTGCCGTCCAGCCCCCTCCAAGAAGAGGCGCGCACTGGACGAACGCAGAGCCGCAAACTGTCCCGCCAGGCGGTCCCGCAGCCGTGGGTCGCGGATTGCGTACGCCCAGAACTCGATGAACAGGGGAAAGTAGCCGGGACGCTCGCGCAGAATCTCCATCCAATGATCCGCCGGTCCGCGCGCCTGCTCGGCGCCCGCCCCCCCGGCAACGATCTGGGAGTAGTCGCGCACGTCGGCGGCGATCCGCTCGTCGAACAGCGCGAGGAACAGGTCCTCCTTGCTCGCGAAGTTCGAGTACAGCGCCCCCGTCGTTGCCCCGGCCTCACGCGCGATCTCGTCGACCGAGGCGCCGTGATAGCCACTTCGGGCAAACACTGCTTCCGCGCCATCGAGCAGACGCCGGCGCGTGAGTGCCCGCTGCTCGTCTCGTAGGGACAGACGATCTGGCGCACTGTTCATATCGAATATTATCGCAGATAACGTTCGCTATGTCAAGGAGGGGACGAGCAGCCGGTTGCAGCGCCAAAGATCAACCCTTTACGTGAGTGCCCCGTGGCACAAAATGGCTTTTTTACAGCTGATCCCGACAAATCAAGGCTTGTCGATAAGCTTCAGAAAACGTTTATGTCCCCGACGACGAGGGAGCTTCTGCGATGCGGCTTTGTGCAGACAGAGATCTGTCGGACAAAGATCGGTAGACCTCTCGTCTGCGAGGCGCGACAGTTAGCGGGTGTCCGTGGAGCAGATACGCAGCCAATTCGCCAAGAACCTACGCGCGCATCGGGAGCGCTCGGGGCTTTCGCAGGAGGCACTCGCCGAAGCGTGCAACCTGCACCGCACCGAGATCAGCCTCCTGGAGCGGTGCAAGCGCTCGCCGCGCCTGGAGACGCTCGTGATCCTCGCCCGCGGTCTCGGGCTCGCATCGCCCGCCGAGCTGCTCGACGGCATCCGCTGAATCCACGACCATATTCGCATGCGCCGGGTAGTCGCCGTCCTGCTCGGGCCCGCCGCCATGGGGCTGGTGGTTGTGCTCCTCGCCGGCTGCTCAGGGGCGAACGGCCACTCCGCATCGGCGGACAGCCCGAGCTGCGAGGGCGCCAAGGCGCTGTGCGGTAAGCGCCTCAACGAAGTCATCTTCCCGGGCACCCACAACTCCTTCGCCGCATCCGCCGAGCCGGGCTGGCAGTTCGCCAATCAGACCTACGGCATCTCACCCCAGCTCGAGGACGGCATCCGGGCGCTCTTGATCGACGTGCACTTCGGGGTGTACGACGCGGCGACGGGCATTGTGCGCACCGACCTGCGCGCGGAGGGCTCCGATCGCAACAAGGTCGCCGAACAGGTACCGGCGCGCGCCCTGCACGTCGCCGACCGGGTCGCCGGCCGCGTGGGGGTGGGCACGCTGCATGGCACGCCAGAGCCCTACCTCTGCCACACCCTGTGCGAGCTGGGCGCCGAGCCGCTTCACCGGGAACTGGAGGTGATCGGGGACTTCCTTCGCCAGCACCCCGACCAGGTGTTGGTTGTAATCGTCGAGGACTACGTCCGCCCCGCCACGATCGAGCGGGCGTTCGAGCAGGCCGGGCTGACGCGCTACGTGGCCACGCTCGACCGCCACGCGCCGCTGCCAACCCTCGGGGAGCTGATCGCGCGTGGGCAACGTCTGGTCGTGTTCGCCGAGGAGAAGGGTGGCTCGCCCGCCTGGTATATGCCCGCGTTCTCGTTCATCCAGGACACCCCACTCGGCGCCACGCGCCCCAACCAGCTGAGCTGCGCGCGCTACCGGGGCAAAGCGGACGGCCCGCTGTTGCTGATCAACCACTGGATCCCACCGTTCCCGCCCAGCATCACCCTCAACGCGGCGATCGGCCGCGCACCGTTCCTGCGCGGGCGCATCGAACGCTGCCTGAAGAAGCGTCACCTCAAGGGCGCTATCGTCGCAGTCGACTTCTACCAGCGCACTTCGGTGGTGGCCGTCGCCAAGGATCTCAACAGCCGTGACCGCTGAACCCGCCCCGCGTTCGACCTCGCAAAGCGTCCCGAGCGTGAGCGCCGAACCCGCCTCGTGCCCGACCTCGCGAGAGGCCCGGCAGCCATGAGCGCCCAACCAGCTTCGCGCTATGCGCGACTACAGTCCGGGGAGTCGGCGGAGCGTGGCCGAGCAGCCCGTAAAGCCACACCGCGATCGGCCCACGGCGAGTGGGCGCCGGCGCCCCGCCGGCCCGATCCCGTCGCGGTGCTCGCGGCTCAGGCGGCCTCGCGCGTGCAGGAGCTCGTGCCGATCCGCTACGGGCGAATGCTTGTCTCGCCGTTCACCTTCTACCGCGGCGCGGCCGCCGTGATGGCGGCCGATCTCGCGGCCACGCCCGACTCGGGGATCGTGGTGCAGGCGTGCGGGGATGCCCACATCTCCAACTTCGGCGGGTTCGCGGCCCCCGATCGCCGCGTGGTGTTCAGCCCCAACGACTTCGACGAGACGCTTCCCGGCACATGGGAGTGGGACGTCAAGCGGATGGCCGCCAGCGCCGAGATCGCCGGCCGTGACGTGGGCCTGCCCGCCGCCAGTCGCCGCTGGATCGTCGAGGAGAGCGTGCGCGAGTACCGCGAGGCGATGCGCGACTTCGCGGGGCGCAGCCACCTCGACGTCTGGTATGAGCGGCTGACGGCCAGCGAGCTGGTCGATCGCTTCGGCGGTACGTTGAAGGGCCGGGGGCGGATCGAGTTCGCGCGGCCGTTCGTCAACGCGCGCCGCAAAACCAGCCTGCGGGCGGTGAAGAAGCTGACCGAACGCGCCGATGGAAAACTGCGCTTCGGCCACGTCCCACCGCTGCTCGTCCCGATCCGCGAGCTGGTCGGCCCGGTCGACGCGCGCGAACAGTCGGCGTTCGTGCAGAAAGTGCTGGATGAGTATGCCCAGAGCCTCGACGCCGACCGGGAGTACCTGTTCCGCACCCACCGCTTCGTCGACATGGCGCGCAAGGTCGTCGGGGTCGGCAGCGTCGGCACCCGCGCCTGGGTGTTCCTGCTCGTCGGCCGCGACGGTCAGGACCCGCTCGTGCTGCAGGCCAAGGAGGCGCAGCCCTCGGTGCTCGAGCCCCACCTCGGCGCCAGCGAGTTCGCCAACCACGGCGAGCGCGTTGTGCGCGGTCAGCGCATCTCCCAGGCCGCCAGCGACATCTTCCTCGGCTGGCAGCGCAGCGTCGGGTTGGATGGCAACGAACACGACTTCTACGTCCGCCAGCTGTGGGACTGGAAGGCCTCCGCCGACCTCTCCACGCTGAGCGCGGCGGGCCTGCACGCCTACACGCGGGCGTGCGGCTGGTCGCTGGCCCGCACGCACGCCCGCTCGGGCGACCGGCTCGCAATCGCCGCCTATCTAGGCGGCGGCCCGGCGTTCGACCGCGCGATCGCCCGCTTCGCCGCGGCGTATGCCGATCAGAACGAGCTCGACCACCGGCGACTCGCCGAGGCGGTCGCAACGGGCGAGATCGCGGCTGTTGGCGGTGTGTGAGAATCCACTTTGGTAGTGGCGCCAGCTCGACCTTGGTTGGGTAGACTCGCCGATCGAAATGGCTCTCCAAGGCGTTTTTTTGTGGGCCCGCGCCGGACATCGCACGGTGAGGGCGGCCCACCAACCCCACCCCCACCAGCCCGAGCGGCGACTGGTGCTCGATGCCGAGCTCGAGTAGGCTCGGGGGCAGCAAATGAGCACCGAGAGCATTGGAGCAGGCCGCCGGCCCGCAATCGACTGGCGACGCGCCGAGTTCGTGCTGACGGCGCTCGCGTTCCTCGGCTTCCTCACGGTGCCAATCCGGATCACCACGATCTACGGCGGCCTGCCTGCGCATCCGCTGTTCGTGCACCTGCCCGTGGTGCTGATCCCGTGCACGATCGTGGCGGCGATCGTGTTCGTGATCAAGCCCGTGTGGCTCTCGCGCTACGGGATCGCGCTGGCCCTTGCCTCGATCGTCGCGATGAACTCGATCTTCCTAACGATGCAGGCAGGCGCTGCGTTGCGCAACGAGCTCAACCTGCAGGGCCCAGCGGCCAAACTGATCTCCGAACACTCGCACGCCGCGCACATCCTCGCCTACATCTACGTGCTGTTCACCGCGACGCTGATCCTCACCTTCGCCTCACAACGGATCTCCGGCGGGATGCCCACCGGGCTGGCGATCGTGGACCGCCTACTCTCCCCCCGGCCGACCCTCACCGCGCTGCGCGTCGTGCTGGTGGCGCTGTCACTCGGGGCCGGCTTGATGTGCTTCAGGACTGGCGACCTCGGCGCGAAAGCGGTGTGGCTGGGACGCCTCCAGGCCGCCCACCACGGCTTCCCCGACTTCCCCGGAGGCCCGAAGGGCGAACCCGGGCTGTACCCGCCGCCTGGTGGCGGCGGGCCTTAGCCTCTGCCTATGGCGTGTGTGCGGTGGGCGAGCCGGGTGTCCCCGCCGCACGCGTCTGCTCGTCCTGGAACGGGGGGTAGGTCTCGGTCAGTAGATATATGTAGGAGTCCGAACGGGCCGTGTAGGAGTTGGCCAGGACCATCAGGTCGAACAGGCCGCGCGGCATCTTGCCAGTGAAGAGAATCACGAACCAGGCGGCAAAGGCGCCGACCTCGAGCAGCAGGCCCATTACGTAGCGCAGGATCAGGATCGGGATTGCGAGGATGATGCGGAACAGCGTCTTCAGGCGGTCGTAGTGGTCGAGCGGCTCGAACTCCATCCGCACCGGGTAGGCGCGATCGTCGGCGCCGCCGAACGCCGGGTAGGGATCGCACAGCAGATACGTATAGGCGAGCGTCCTCGTGGCGAAGCGGGTGAACCCGGCGACGAAGTCGTACAGGCCCCGCGGGTAGCTGCCGGTGATCACGATCGCGAACCAGGCGACGACGATCGCGATCTCGGCGACGATGCCGTACACGATCAGCCAGATCATCAGCGGGATCGCGAGGATCAGGCGAAAGAAAACGGTCAGGCGGTTGCGCTGCTCGACGTAGTCGGCTTCGAAGACGACTGGGTAGGACATACGGTTCTCCCCCTCACTGGTTGTACCGAAATGCTCATCTGTCGCCGAATGCTCATTTTCCACATTCCGCGAATGGCGGTATCGTACTCGGTCCCGCCCGGGTCGCCTTGACCTGCCTGCACGTGCTCCGCAACCGAAGGGATTCGTCATCGTGACCCGTACCCGCTCGCTGCTCATGTCGTTCTTGACCTTAGCCCGGATCCACCGATTCTGTCCGGCGTTGAACGAAGAATGACCTCCTGAAAGGGCTTGATTAGCGGCTGTTGGGCCAGCCGCGGCCCGAGTTCAGGAGGTCACCTTCATGGTGC
>JBEKYV010000197.1:0-6732 GCA_049510515.1 Solirubrobacteraceae bacterium
GGAAGTCCTGGAAGCCGGGGTTTTCGATTTTGAGGATCACCGCGGCCCTGCCGTCGGGGGTCGGGGTGACCGCGCCGACCGAGCCGACCTTGACGCCGTCGATCTTGACGTTCTCGCTGTTGACGAGGTTGCCGGCGTCGTCGAAGATCGCCCGTACGGTGTAGCCGCCGCTGGAGCCGCCCGCGGAGGTGGCGAGCAGCACGGCGACGATCGCCACGACGACGCACACGCCGCCGGCGATTGCCGCTGCCACTCCGCTACTGCTCGCCCCAACAGCCCGCTTCCTCACAGCTGCCCCAATCTCCTTGTCCACACGGCAAGCCGGTGATCCCGCCCGATGGGCTCACCCCGCTCGCCGCCGCTTCGAGCGCCCGCCTCGTGGGCGGGCGCTCATCGCCTGCGGTCTACCTGTTCGCCACCTCTTGCCCGTAGACCTACTGCTCTACTTCTTCTTTTTCGGGCACGGCGCTTTGTATTCGGTGACGACCGATTCGCCGCTCTCGAACTTCAGTTCGGCCTTCAGCGGGAAGCCGCCCTTGGGGCACTTGTTGGGCAGCGTGATGTAGGAGACGGTTTTGCCGTGCTTTTTGTAGGACGAGCCGACCTTGATGTCGATCGCTTCGGTCGACACCGCGGCCGCACCGGGCACCGATTCGATCAGCGGGACTTCTGCCTCGAACTCGTAGGCGTACAGCCCGCTCGAGGGATGGATCGTCCCGCCGACGTAGACCTGCGCCGAGATCGGCGAGGGGGCGTTGGCGTAGAAGATCAATTCGCCTTTGGGGGCGAAGAAGGCCTGTACGGTCGCCTTCTCTTTGATCGGTTCCCCGGCGATCGTGTCCGATGCTTCCCCGGAGCCCAGCGCGCTGGCCTGGGACTTCTTCGGGCAGGCTTCGGGGCCCTTCAGTTCGAGCGTGCTCAGCGTGCAGGTCACAAACCCGGCGCTGTGCAGCTTCACGCCAGCGGGGGCCCACACGTTGACACCGCGCAGCTGCGACGGCGAATCGCCGGTCACTTCGGTGCCTCTGATTGTCATTTCGAATTCGACCGCCGCGGGGGCGCCAAGGATGTCCCCGCTACCCGGAACGCCCTTGAGTGGGACCGGCACGGCTTTGAGCGTGACTTTGGGCGTCGCTGAGGCGACGGCTGGCGAGATGGCCAGTACTCCGGCGACAGCGACGGCAAGGCCAAGCAGCGCCCTGCGGGTGGATGCCATGCGCATCATCAGCTTCTCTCTCCTCTGTACGTTTATGTAGACATGTCGCCTCGATCCGGGTAGCTCCGGACCATTGCGGGTCCGGCGACATCGAGATCCCCGGAGCCTCGCGACTCGGAGAACGTGGCGATTCTTACTGCAACTCTACCCGTCGCGGACGATGGCTTCAAGTTCGAGCGTACGGATACCGCTCTCATCCCGCTTTTTAGTCAGCGTTGAAAATCCGCATTTGGGCGCCGCTATCCCCACAGTCCGAACTCCCCTCGCCTTTTTGACAGACTAACCCTCAAGTAGAGCATTAGAATTGGCCTGCCACACGCCTCGCGGACGGTGGGTTGGTTTCATACAGGTCCCATTCCCGTCAGGAGGAGACCGATGGACTTCCAGCCCAGCGCCAACTGCCTCGACTTCAAAGAGCGCCTCGACACCTTCATGCAGGAGCACGTCCTTCCGGCGGAGCCCGTGTACGAGCGCCAGTTGCGCGAATCCGGGGGGCCAGGGCCGGATGGGGTCTCCATTCAGCCGCCGATCATGGAGGCGCTCAAGGTGGAGGCACGCGAAAGGGGGCTATGGAACATGTTCCTGCCCCACTCCGAGCACGGCGCCGGGCTCTCCAACGGCGACTACGCCCCACTCGCCGAGACCCTCGGGCACAGCCACATCGCCTCGGAGGCGTGCAACTGCTCAGCGCCCGACACCGGCAACATGGAGGTGCTGCACCTGTTTGCGAGCGAGGAGCAGCGCGAGCAGTGGCTGGAGCCGCTGCTGGCGGGGGAGATCAGATCGGCGTTTGCGATGACCGAGCCCGACGTGGCCTCCTCGGACGCGACCAACATCGCGCTGCGGGTGGAGCGCGAGGGCGATCAGTACGTGCTCAACGGGCGCAAGTGGTGGATCTCGGGAGTGTTGCACCCCCATTGCAAGGTGATGATCGTGATGGGCAAGACGCGGGTGGACGGCCCGCGGCATGCACAGCAGAGCATGGTGCTCGTGCCGCTGGACACCCCCGGCGTGCGCGTGGTGAGGGGGCTGCCGGTGTTTGGCTACCTCGACCACGAGGGCCACGCCGAAATCCTGTTCGAGGACGTGCGCGTCCCCGCCGCCAACCTGATCGCGGGCGAGGGCGAGGGCTTCATGATCGCCCAGGCGCGCCTCGGGCCGGGACGCATCCACCACTGCATGCGCTCCCTTGGCGCGGCGGAGCGGGCGCTGGAGGCAATGTGCGCTCGCGCGGCGACGCGCGTCACCTTCGGGGAGCCGCTGGCGGCTCGCGCCAACATCCAGGATTGGATCGCCGAGTCGCGGATCGAGATCGAGATGGCGCGCCTACTCACGCTCAAGGCCGCCTGGCTGATGGACACCGCCGGCAACCGCCAGGCGCGCACGGAGATCGCCGCGATCAAGGTCGCCGCGCCCAACGTCGCCCTGAAGGTGATCGACCGCGCGATCCAGGTGCACGGCGGCGGGGGCGTCAGCGACGACTTCCCGCTCGCCTGGATGTACGCACACCTGCGCACGCTGCGCCTTGCGGACGGCCCCGACGAGGTCCACAAGCGCTCGATCGCCCGCCACGAGCTCGCCCCCCACCTGTCGCAGGGGTGACGCAACGGACGACCCCGGTGTGTATATCTATTTTTCAGCCTCAAACCCTTTACAAAATGAAGTGGTAGGGGTCGAAAAAGAAGACATTCCCCCACCCCCACCGGCCGATCGGCCGGCAAAACCTCTAGCGACCCGACTGCGCGCCTCGCTGCCGGGCACCGCCGCCAAGCTGGGGAACGACCTGCTTACGCTCGCCGCCGGACTGGCCGCCGCGATCCCCGTGATCGACGCGACCGTGAAAGCCGTGCAGGCCGGCTGGGTGCCGGTGGCCGACCGCGGGATCATCGCGACCCGCGCCCACGACGTCTTCACCTCGCACGCGCCGCTGGTCGGCCAATACTCGCTCGCCGGCGAAGTGACGGGCCGCGTGACGCACTCGCTCGGGCCGATGCTGTTCTGGCTGCTCGCCCCCGCCGCCTACAACGGCAGCGACACGGGCATGACCGTGACGATGGGCGTACTCAACACAGGCTGCATCATCGGCGCCGTCGCGCTCGCCCGCCGGCGTGGGGGCCGCGTGCTGATGGTGATGACCGCCGTGGCGATCGCCCTGATGTGCCAGTCGCTGGCGGCGGAGACCTTCCACGACGTGTGGAACCCCTCCGCCGGGCTGTTCCCCTTCACGCTCATGATCTTCCTCTGCTGGTCGCTGGCGTGCGGCGATTACAAGCTGCTGCCCCTGACGGTGCTGATCGCAAGCTTCACCGTGCAGACGCACCTCACCTACCTCCCCCCCACCCTCGCGCTGCTCGCCGTCGGGCTGGGCGGACTCGCGGCAGGGGGGATCGGGAGGCGGCGTCGCGGAGCGACCGGCCCACGACGTCGCACTTTGCTCGGGTGGGGCTTCGCGACCGTGCTGGTGGGGGCGTTGTGCTGGAGCGCGACGATCGACGGGCAGCTCACCGAACACCCCGGCAACCTCACGCTGGTGCTCGAAAGCGCGACCAAGCAGAAGGCCACGCTCGGGGACGAAGCGGGGTGGCACGCGGTGGTGCACGCCGTGGGAATCGTGCCCTGGTGGCTGCAGACCCCAAAGAGCCGCTGGCAGCGCAAGTACGAAGTCCGCTCAACCCCCTCCGCGCTCGCCACCAACTCGACGATCGCGATACTCGCCGCGCTGGCGCTGGTGGCGCTCGTCGCATCGCTGAGACGCCGCCGCGATGTGGCGACGCTGGCGCTGAGCGCGCTGGTGCTGTGCCCGGCGTTGGCGTCAGTGGCGGCCTCCACCCCCACCCCGCGGCGGCTGTCGGCCACGCTCGGCTACACGATTTGGTGGGGCTCGCAGGCGGGCATGGTGGTATGGCTGGCGCTCGCGTGGGTGCTGGCGCTGGTGCTCGGGTGGGCGTTGCGCAAAGCCGCGCGCCGTGTGCCCCACCCCGCGGCCCGCGTGGTCGCGCTCGGCTCGGTGCTCCTCACGCTCGCCGGGATCGGCGGGGCCGCGGCGGTGGGCAACGCGGTGGCGGCACAGGCCACGCCCGACGAACACGCCACGCTGTACAGGCCGATCAAAGCAATCGACAGACGCCTCGCCCAGATGGTGCCCCGCGGCGGCAGCGTCGTGCTGGAGGGCGTCCTCGACGGCGCCACCGAACCGATCAAACCATCGCTGCGCTACTTCCTCGTCGCACGCGGCACCCGCGTGCTGGCGCCTGGGTCGGACCTGCGATTGGGCACTTGGTATGAGCTCTACAAACGGCCCTACCGCGAAGCGATCTACCTCAGCGACGTCGCCCGCTCGCCGGTGAAGCACGCGCCGCTGGCGTTCGATGTCAGCTTCCGCGAAGGGACGACGGTGAACACGGTGTACGTGTGGATCTCCCACCGGCCAGGGCGATCAGCGCCACCTGCCCGAGGCCTCGAGCCCACCGTCTCACGCCACCTGAGCAGACCAGCAGACCCCGGGCGATGAGCCCGTTCGCGCCAACTTCGGGGGGAATGAGACAGCCGTCGGAGCGCTACGATGTGACGAATGCGTGCACTGGTGCTGGATCCTGAGACGTCGGGGCTCAATGAGATGCTCGCGCGTCGGCGCCGCTCCGGACTCGATCGACGCGACGAGGTGTGGGACGGTGTGCTGCACATGGTGCCTGCTCCAGACTTTGGCCATGCCACCGTCGGCCAGCAGCTGGCCGAGATCCTCGGTCCGCTGGCGCGTGCCGCGGGGCTGGTTCCCACCATGCAGGAGTTCAACCTCGGCGACTCGATCGAGGACTTCCGCGTCCCCGACGGCGGCCTGCACCGCCCCGGCGCGAAGGGCATCTGGCTGCACACCGCCGCGCTCGTCGTCGAGATCGTCTCGCCCGAGGACGAGTCATGGCAGAAGCTTCCGTTTTACTCCGCCCATCACGTGGATGAGGTGCTGATCGTCGATCCCACCAAGCGTACCTGCGACTGGCTGGGGCTCACCGACGGCGACTATCACCCAATCGAGCGCAGCGGGCTGATCGACCTCGGGCGAGAAGAGCTGGCCGCGCTGATCGAGTGGCCCTCTCGCCGGTAGCGTCAGCCGCCGCTCGCACAACCCCCCTCCGCCGAAGCACACCTCAGCCGCCGCTCGCACAACCCCCCTCCGCCGAAGCACACCTCAGCTGCCGCTCGTAAGGCCCCCGGCCGGTGAGGCACACCGCCCCGCAGCGCGCGGCCAAAGCGAGCGCGTCGGGCGGCGTCATGCCCGCGCCCAAGCCATAGGTGAGCCCCGCGGCGAAGGAGTCGCCGCAGCCGTAGGAGTCCACCGCCGGGCCGGGCAAGGGGGCGGCGTCCCATGTGCCCGAACCCGCCGAGCGCTCTCCCGACACGCCGGAGCGCTCCTTGTAGGAGCCGCCGCGCGCACCATCGGTGAGCACGACCAGCTCGGCGTCGGCCTGCGCGCGAGCGGCGTCCTCGCGCTCGATCGCATCCTCGCCGCTGAGCACCAGCGCGTCGAGCGGGACGCCGTGCCCAAGGGCGTGGAGCGCGCGTGGGCTGGCAACCAAAACCCGCGCGGCGCGCGCGGCACGTAGCGCGGCGAGGTCGCCGGCGGTGAAGTACACCGCGTCCATCTCGGCGAGCGCGCTCCACCCAACCTGCGTGTCGGCGCCCGCCGGCTCCAGGCGCGCCCCGAAGGTGGTGATCGTGCGCTCGCGGGAGTCATCCACCAGCGCCACCGCACTTCTCGTGGGCTGCTCACGCGTGACGGCCAGCACATCGACGCCGAGTTCCCCCAGACGCGCCACAGTGCGGCGGCCGTGGTCGTCCTCGGCGAGGGCGGTGCAGAGCGCCGAGGCCCCCGCCAAACGCGCCAACTGCACAGCGGCGACCGCCCCACCGCCCGCGGGCTCCTCGAAGGGATCGCGCGCATGCACGATCTCGCCGGCGCCTGGAATGTGGGACACGCGCGCGAAGCGCACCCACTCGACGTGTCCGACCACCGCCACTCGGAGCGTGTGTGGGTTCATGCGCGGCAGTCTCCCACAGGTCGCACGTCACCGATTGGCCGCCCCCGCACGGCGAGCCGCATGCTTGATAGTGTCCAACAAAATTGAACTTGCGCGGGGCGCCACGCACACTCGCGCGTCGAAAGGAGGGCACTATGCCTGCACCGGAGCCGGACGTATTTGCCAAGGCGCTGGAGGGAAGCTCCGTGAAAGCCGCCGACGGGGAGCCCGCGAGCTTGACCACACTCGAGACCAACAAACCAGAGGGGTATGTGTACATCAAGCTGCCGGAGACAGGCAGTGTGTGGGTGCTGTACTCCGCCCAGGCCGGGCCGGCCGAAGTCTGGTTGTGGGACGGACGAGTTTTCAGCAAAATCAATGAAGGCACCCCAAGGGTGCTCAAATGGGAAAACACGAACGTGTACAGGCTGGTATACAAAATCGGCGCCGCCACACAGCTCACGCTCCAATGGGGCTACGAGTGACGCGCGAACGGCCCAC
>JBEKYV010000198.1:0-6697 GCA_049510515.1 Solirubrobacteraceae bacterium
GGGGGCACCGGCGTCTGGTGTGTCTGGCTTGGGCGGATCAGCTTCATCGTCGGTGCCGAGTGCCCGTGCGACGAGCTTGGTTGCTCCCACCCCGATCCCGAGTAAGCCGCCCAGCACTCCGTCTACCTCGTCCATCGCCCCGGCGGCTAGTGAGCCGCCCACTCCCTCGGCCGTCTCGAAAGCTAGTTGCTCGAGATCTCCAGCGCCGTGTGAAGCTCCCTCGCGGGCGCCGGTTCCGCCAGACGGTAAACCGCCGTCGAGGGGATCCGAGTCGCTTTGGCTCGTGCCGGGCTGACTGGTTGCCTGCGCGCTTGTCTCTTGCTCCTCGGTGTCTTGCATCTTTCCGGCTATGTCGTCGGTCGACTGGAGAGAGTCACGGAAATCGGGGCTGTTCTCGAAGTAGGTTTGCGCGTACTCACCATCCTTGACGATCCCTTGGTCAAATCCACTCGGCCGCTGGGAGTCATCGTTATAGGAGACCCTTACCGCAGTAAAGGTATCCGGCGTGTCTGCAGCGTATCGCTCATTTGAGCGCCACTCACCGCTTATGTTGAGCGTGTGATCCTGGGGCACTAAATTAATATCGACGTCTCCCCCGGCCTTATGGGAGGCCATGTGACCTCTGTCGTCCTGCGCCTGGTCAGTTCTGTACGACGGATAACCCGACATCCGCGAGTCGGGTCGGGGAGCATCAGTTGGGGTCGACCAACCCACAACACCAATTAAGCGATCCTGGGAGACGTCGAACACGTATGTATACTGGCCTTTGGTAGTGGTGACGATGTCAGCGCCGTCGGTAGATGCCGTATAGTCTTGAACCCAGTTGTCGATGAGCGCGTCCTTGAAGGCGCCCTGGGTCATCTGCACACCATTAACAACTACGGGCTGGGCCCCGAGATCATGGCCGGTTGCTGCCCCCGCTGCCGGCGCCGGCGGAAGGATAAGGGCCAGGTCGGCTTGGCCAAGCGGCTGTGCCGCCTGATCCGCACCGCCGCGGGGCGGAGGCCTAGTCACTGTCCGTCCCTGCAGGAACTTGTCGCGCTAAGTGGTCGCGCACCTGCCACGCCGATAGCGAAGACGCCCACACAACCGTCAGTCTATCTCCCGGAAGCTGAGGACACAACGTGCTCAGCGCCCGACCGAGGAAATCCTCGTTCTGTGATGCCCTCAATGCCGAGCTTTTGTTTGTCTCAGGCGATGGCCTACGCAACTCCGGTCCGATGTGGTTGTCTTAGCTGTTATGAGACGAGTCCTGGCGCTAGTCGTCTGGATTGCACTGTCTGCGGCGAGCAGCGCCGCTGCGGCGCCGACGTTGATCGCGCCGCTGCACGGGGGGACCACCATCGAGTCGTTCGGCGACTTGCAGGTGTGGAGTGATTACAACGCGACCGACAAGAGCTGGCACCTTGTCGTAGACAGCGACGGCCTGATCTCGACGCCGCCTGTCGCTGCCGCCACACGAACGATCGAAGCCGACGTTGGTCCCGGTCCATCGGGCTCACCGTTACTGGTCTACAAGGTCTGCCCAAGCGTCTGCCATCTTGTCGTTTCAGGAGTCGATGGGAGCGATCCGCGTGCGGTCCCCGGCAGCGACGCGGCTCGGGGGCCGACGATTTGGGGCGATCGGGTCGCTTGGGTGAGGGGCGCGAATCAGGTGATGACAAGCCTGCTCGACGGCAGCGGGCGAAGAATGCTCGGCGGCGCGCCGCGAAGGCTGTGCCAGCCAGCAAACAAAGAAACGCGCGCGAGTTGCGAAACCACGACGAACCGCAGCGTCACCGGTCTGCAGCTGTACTACGGGCGGCTGGCGCTGACCGACTCGTTCGACATCAGAAACGGAGACCCAAATGGTGAGGGCGAGGTGCTGACCGAGGCGGTCAAGGGTGGTCCGCAGCATCTCATCGCGCTGGAAGGGGTTGAAGAAGGCGGGGGAGAGACGTTCTGGCTCGGTCCCTCCTGGTCAGAAGGAAAGCTCTACTTCTACGCGGACGGTCTTCCTGAGTGCGTCGAACACTGCATCTACGTGTATGGATTCGATCCGACACACGATACGTATGCTCGAGCGACTGCGTCTACCGAGCTGACCGGATTCGCGATGGCAGCAGGGCTTCGGGCGTATGAAGCGACCGCTCCCGGCAACGGCGAAACCACTCCGAAGGCCTGTGCGGAAGCACTCAAGGGCGAACCGGCCGGGGAAGACCTCATTACGGTGACTCCGTGCGTCGTACGCCTGAGCTCTCCGATTGCGTTCAGGCCAACACGCCCACCCATCTCGTTTCCCTGATGTCAGGCTCCGGGACCAGGACAGCCCTTGAGGCTGGCTCCTGGGCCGGTTTGCGCCGGTAAACGATGTTTGGTATCAGCGCAGACGAGCGCCGTCGCGTCGTTTGGGCTGGCGCGGTGTAGCATCCTGGGCGGTCTGTCGCTTCGCCGCGGGAGTGCTCCTTTCTGCTAGAAGCGAGCGTCCACGCCGCGACCGCGCAGACAGCCGCCTGGGACGACGAGCAGCGCTGTGTCTCGGCACCGCCCGGGCGCCTGCTGGCCGTCAAGAGCGAGCGTGTCCGTCTGCCGAATACGTCGCCGAACTTCTGAGCCAGAGCACTTAAGCGTGAACTGGGCGCGCTGGCCCATGTAGATCAGGATGCCCCACTTGAGAACGTCCCGGCCGATTACTCCGTCGATGTTCTGGCCTTGGAAACCGCTGGGGGGCGATTGGATCACCGTCGTGTCGACGTATTGACCATGAGGCAGCCTGATCCGGACCGAGTAGAGGCCGCAAGGTACCCCTTGCGACGTTGGGGTGTTTACCCCCACGGTGCCAACGGGGTGTAGCTGCAGCGTCGCAAGAAGGCCGTTCTTGACCATCGAGTGGGACGCACCCGTATCGACCAGCAGTGACGCGCTGACCGGCGTCGAAGGCTGCTGCCCAGCCTGAGCGAGTGCGCCTTGCGCTGCCCCGCTCACGCCGACCGTCACGTCGATCACGGGTCCCTCGGTCTCCAGGTCCGCCGCCTCGATCGTGAACGACGGCACGGCTCAGAAGCTTGCCACGGGCGACAAGAAGTTCGCGGGCTCATCTGTCGCCGCGATGCGCGTGACAAGGAACGGCACATTGCCAAACTGCCGATACCCCTCGTTGATCGCGTCCTGCTCGGTGTCGTAGGTAGCAACGATCGAGTTGCCCCGGATCAGGACATACTTGCCGCGAGCCTCCCCGAGCAGCTGCTCACGGTGAATCTCGTAGGTTTCGAGTTCCTGTTTTAGCGATTCCATGGTGGCAGTCATTTTTTGGCCATCCTACCCAGCGGCTGCGGGGCAGAACCTCTTAGCGTAGCAAACGTCTCGGACATCACTTTCTAGCTCGGAACTTAGCAAGAACACACGTAGAATCAAGACCTTGGACCTGGAGTTTGCGGACTTATTCGCAGCCGACAGATGGTCTCCTTCGCGCCGGACGATATTTTCAACTTGTAGAGCGCACGATGCTGGCTGCTGAACATGTCGCGCATCAGATGCTCGACGCTGCCCGCGAACAGACACGTCACCCTGGGGGAGGCGTGTGTGCGTCTCGGGCAGCTGCCGGGCGGATCCTGAAGCTGGTCCCCCATGCGGGTTGGCGGCTCGCAGACAACGGCGCGAGAACATCGCGGGAGCGGAAGCGATGTGTGTGCGAGAGTGGGAATACACTACGGTCGAAAGTGGGAGCCACTGGTGGGCAAAAGTGGGAATCTCCTGCAAATCACGCTAATCTGATGGCATGCCGACACCACCCTACGTGCCGCGACTTGCCGAGGCCCGCGTGGCTCAGCTGTTCGCGGGGCTGCCCGCTCTGTCGATAGTTGGTCCCCGTGCAACCGGCAAGACCACGGTCGCGCACCGCCTGTCGCGCAGCGTCGTCGCACTCGACGATCCCACCCAGGCGAGAGCCTTCGAAGCCGATGCCGACGCGGCCCTGGCTGCCATGCCCGAGCCGGTCCTGCTCGATGAGTGGCAGGCGGTGCCGGAAGTGCTCGGCGCGGTCAAGCGGGCGGTCGATCGAGGCTCCGGGGCGGGCCGCTTCCTGCTCACGGGCAGCGTGCGCGCCAAGTTCACCGGCGCCACGTGGCCCGGCACCGGCAGGGTCGTGGACGTGCACATGTATGGCCTCACGGTGCGCGAGATCGCCGGTCGGCTCGGTGGTGAGCCGTTCCTGGCGAGGCTTGCCCGTGCGGACATCCACGCGTTTGCAATGCCGCCCGACCCACCCGACCTGCTCGGCTACATCGCGCTGGCGCTGCGCGGCGGCTTTCCCGACGCGGCCCTCAACCCGTCCCCGGACACGCGCGGCGAATGGTGCAACGGCTATCTGGACCAGCTCCTCACCAGGGACCCCGAGACCCTGCACGAGGATCGCGACCCACACCGTCTGAGGCTCTACTTCGAAGCTCTGGCGCTGACCGCCGGCCTCGCCCAGCACAAGACGCTCTACGACGCGGCTGGGATCGACCACAAGACGGCCTCGGCGTATGATCGTCTGCTCACCAATCTCCTCGTGCTCGACCCCCTGCCCGCGTGGAGCACCAACAGACTCTCGCGGATGACGCGCACCGGCAAGCGCTACCTGGTGGACACCTCGTTGGTGACAGCAGCGCTGAACCTGGACGAGCGAGCCGTGCTCCGCGACGGCGACCTGCTCGGGCGCATGATCGATACGTTCGTACTCGCCCAGCTGCGCCCCGAGGTGGCGCTCACCTCGCAGCGATCTCGTCTCTATCACCTGCGCACCAGGGACGCGCGGCACGAGATCGACCTGGTCGCCGAGCGGGCCGGCGGGGACGTCGTCGCTGTCGAGGTCAAGTCCTCCGCGGCGCCCACGCGCCACGACGCCAGACACCTCCAATGGCTACGCGAGCAACTCGACGAGCGCTTCCTCGCCGGCGCGGTACTCCACACGGGCCCGCAGCCATTCCAGCTCGCCGAGCGGATCTACGCACTGCCGATCTGCACGCTCTGGGGTTGAGCACCTCACCGCGGCGATGGTCACGCCACGATGTGTCAAGCAAAGACCCTCCGCACCGGCAGGCGAGTGGTGAGCTCGGCGGAGATCACCCGATTGCCCTGCAGCACCTCCAGGTCGCGCCGGGCGTTGGTGTGGTCGGCACGCGTGCGAAGCTGGGCCAGCTCCAAGCCGAAGGCACCCAGCTCCGCGATGTAGTTGTACAGCTGGTCCACGCCGCGCTCGACGGCCTTCACCTGGTTGAGCTCACGCGGGTCCTCCGAGGCATAGGCGGCGCGAAAGCGCTCGAGGTCGAAATCCTCGCCGAATTCAGCCATCGCTGTGCGCAGAGCCAACAGGTGACGGCGTACGTCGCCGATGCGGTCGCGGATCTTTGTCTTGAGCACGCGGGCGCGATCGGGATCGTCCCCCTCCAGGGAGGCGGGTGGAGATGTCGGTTGGGGTCACGCAGGCACTCTCCCGCCTGCGCCGAGATCCTCGAGCGCCTCCTCCAGCGGCCGCTCCGACGCACGGGCGCGACGCTGCCACTTCGATAGCTGCGCGCGTTCGAGCGCCCAGCCTTCGTCTCGGTCGATGAGCACCCGTCCATCGCGCAGAACGGCGAGCATCAGCACCGGCGTGTGCCGGGCATCGGATAGACGGACGAGCTGCACCTCGCGGCCGACTCGACGTGTAAGGCGTCCGGCAATGTCAGCCAGCCGGCCGACCGCGGGATCATCGAGGTCCACGAGCACGTCGACATCGGAGTTTTTAGAGATCTTTATAGTTGGGCGCGCGCGACATCAGCCGTCGCTGATTTCCCGACGGACGTAGGCAGAGAAGAGTGGGTCGGCCAACGTCCACGAGCCACGCCCGTTCGGCCTGATCACGATCGAGGCGCCGGCGAGGTTGTTCAGCGCACGGTTTGCTGTCTTTTTCTCCACGCCGGCATATGGGGAGCGGTGGCGTGCGAGCCGAACAGTGACTTCGACGGCGGCGTTGCTCATTGCCCGAATGCGATCCACCAGATCGCTGTGGCGGCCAGCATCGTCTGCCAGCGCACCGCGGTAGCCTCGCGCGGCGATCGTGCCGTCGATGTGGCGGGTGCCCTCCTCGACCGAGGCATGATGTGTCTGCTGAGCAATCAGCATCGTCGATCGTGGATGCCCGTCGCCCAAGGCGATGATGTGCTCCATCGCCTCCTCGTCAACGGCGCAGTCGTCTTGGGCAAAGCGCTCGCCGAGCCCTGCTCGCCACTCATCCCCGGTGATCGGTGAGAGCTCGTGGAAACCGCCGAACTGGTAGAGCGCACGGTGCTGGTTGCCGAACAGGTCGCGCATCAAATGCTCGACGCTGCCCGCGAACAGGCAGGTCACCCTAGGCGAGGCATGGAGCGTCTCGCGCAGCCGCCGGGTGATCTGCTCGGGGTCGCCATAAGCGCCGCTCGTCAAATCCTGAAGCTCGTCGATCAGCAGGATCAGCTGCCGATCGTCGCGCTCGGCGATCCGCTGGGGCAGCTCGAGGGCGACATTCAACTCCTGCAACGGGTCGCGGCGTCTGCGCGCCGGCTCGAGCGCGATCTCCACAGCCTCGCCCAATTCGGACTTCACGCGCAGCAACGCGGTCAGTGAACGCCCACTGAGCGTGCCCGAGCCGAGGCTGCGCGTACGCTCGATCAGCCGCTTGGCCGCCGAACGATTGGCGAGCGTCTCCCGCGCGAGC
>JBEKYV010000199.1:0-6691 GCA_049510515.1 Solirubrobacteraceae bacterium
CGCGCTGGCCATATGCGGTGCGCCACGCTCGCAGGACTGGCAGGAGCAGTCTTGTGAGGGGGCCTCCAGCGTCGAGGAGGATACGGGCGGTTGTGCGAGTCGTTGGTGTACGCGCACTGTCCTTTGAGAGGTAGAGCGCGACCATGCTTGCCGTGATGACGGTGTGCTTGGCCCCGTTTGGGAGGTCACGCGCTACCTGGGTGGCCCTCCGGATCAGGTGGCAGGTACGGCGTGTGGCGATCTCCAGGTTTTGATAGTGAGCGAGGTAGCTGTGGTCAGCGTGTGCGGCGTCCTCGGCAAAGTCGACGTAGCTGTCAAGCATCGTGCCGGAGGGGGCAATCCAATACAGGTAGGCGTCGTGTATACCGGCGATATCGCGGTCCTCGCAACGGGGTTCTGCACCGAGCGCGAGCAGCGCGAGGACGGTGAGCCAGGCGCTCGCGCCCGCGGCCAACTCAAACCAGTGCAGTCCCGTCTCTGCTGGAAGCTCGGCTTCAACCCACCGCTTGAGCGTCGCGTCTCGTAGGGTTGAGTCGGGCTCGTGGTTGATCCCCAAGACCTGGGTCAAGCCCGCGGCGCGAGCCAGGAACGGGCGAACGCGTATGAATGACGGCAGCTGCGCGCAGTGAGCGCGACAGCACGTCACCAGGGCGTGGAGGTATGCGCTGTCGTCGCTGGCGGGGTGGTAGAGGTAGTAGTCTGAGATCGACCCGCCGGGGTCGAGGGCCTCGATCAGGGCACGATGAAGCTGGGAGCCGTTGCGCAGTCCGGCGTGTGCGCCGTCCTCGCTGGCCGTATCGAGGAAATCGGCCATAACCTCGTAGGCGATGAGCAGTCGAAGCAGCCTGCGGTTGCGTCGGCGTGGAAGTATCCAGAACAGCGCTGCCCCGTCGATGTTCCCGCGCTTGTGTGCGAGCGCGTGGAGCGCTGCGAGGCGCAGTGTCGCCTCTGGTATCGCGCGGGCGTGTGCTCGCCAGCTTCCTGTCTCACGTGAGACTGCCCGGAGTCCCCAGAGCAGCTCACGCGTTGTCGCAGCGCCGAGTGCCCATGCCTGCCGCAAAGAGGATGGCATTCGATCGACGATACGTCGGCATGCAAAACTCTCCGATATACCGGAAGGCTACAATCACGTCGAGCTGACCATCGTTGGGCGTACCCCGACTGCGATGTAGCCGGGCAGCGCGAGAATCACGACCGCGACCGCGCTCACAAGCGCGAAGCTCCAGAGCGCGATCAGAGGGCCGATCGAGATCACGATCGGGAACCCTGTGACGGTCGCCAGCGCGTGGCTTTGCACGAGCTGGCCGTAGAGGCCGAACACCGCGCCGATCGAGCAGCCGGTGCCGAGCAGCAGTGCGCTCTCGTATAGGAGGGAGCGCCACAGGATGGCCTTCTTGTAGCCCTGGCGCTTGATGTACGCCAGCTGCGGGCGGCGCTGCCAGATCATCGAGCCCATTGCGCCTGCCATCGCGAGGACGGCCGCTATCAACATCAGGGTTCGGATCTGGGCGAGCTGCTCAAGCCCGTGATGACTCGCCGCCTGCCACTCCTGCGCACGTTGCTGGGCGGTCTGCACCACGAGACCACTGCCGCTAGTGCCGAGCGCCGCTACCACCTCACGGCGCACTTTGGCGGCGGGGACGCCCGGCGAGAGCACGATGTTGTACGCGCTCGCTTTGCTGCTCCCCCATGCGTGCGCGTAGTCTGTGGCGTTGATGATGACCGCGCCGGGAGGCCAGCCTCCGTTGGTGCTGAAGCCCGCGACACGGAATGTCGTCGGCCGCGGTGAGGGAAGCGTGAACGCCTGGCCGATGTGCAGGTGGTATTCGCTGGCTATCGCCTGCGAGACGACCGCCCACCCATGACTGCGGATACGAGCGGTCGCCAGGGGGAGATCCCCGCTCGTGAGCTGATTCGCGGGAATCGGCTGCGTGGAGGTGCGCGGTGGAGCGATCATCCATACCCGGCGGTCCCCGATGTTCAGGAACCCGCCGCGGTAGATGCTCACGGCTTGCACACCCGGCAGATGTTCCAACTTAGCGGTGTCCGAGGCGTGGAACGAAGTGGTACCCAGTGTGTTCGCGGCCCCAGCCGGGGAGACCCATAGATCGGTCACGAGGTTCGCTTCCTCCGCCATCCGGTCGAGACCTCGCTGCAGGTTGGCGCTCGCGCCACCGATCGCGACGCTCCCGAACACGGCGATCGCGCCGGTCGCAGCGATGGCCAGCGAACGAGCACGATTCGCCGGCGCCCGCAGCTCAGCAGCGGAAAGGAGGGTCGAGGCCGAGTACAGCCGCAGTTGCAGCCGATCGAAGAGGTCGATGATCGCATCGAACAGCGCGGGCAACAACAGCAGCAAGGCGCCCACCACGCATACGATCGCTACGAGCGCCGTCGGCACACTGACGTCGTCCTCGAGCAGAATCACGGTGGTGACAGCGAGACACACGAGACCACCGCCGACGGCCCCCGGCCGCCATGCACGACCAGAGCGCGCCTTCGGGGCCGACCGTGCTGAGCGACGGAGAAACTCTCTCAACGGTGCAAGCACGCCGACAACGGCGGCCGCCAGACCAACTCCGACGGCCAACACAACGCTCTGCCACGTCACGATCCGCAACGACCCGACCGGGAACGCATACGAGAGGTACCCAGAGCTCTCATAGAAGACAAGCACCGAAAGCAGCTCACCAAGCGCGAGCCCGAGCGCCGCGCCCAGGACGCCGAGCACAAGCGCGTCGAGCAGCAGCACCTGGAGCGCCATCAGCCGCGTAGCTCCCCAGCGCCGCAGATTCTCAACCAATGCCCGGCGTAGATGCGCGGTGACCAGCATCGCGTTGAACGCAAACAAGAAGCCAACGAGAGCGCTGATCGCCGAGAACAGCTCGGTGCCCTGATTGGTCGGCGCTGCCGCAACCCGAAATAGATGTGCCAGGTAGTCAGCCGGCTCGACATTGATGTTCTCGGCATTCGCGAGCCTCCTCAGTTCGCTCAATACCGCTTGCTGGTGCCCTGGTGACGCCTGAACAAGGACTCGGGTGAGCCTACCTCGCTGCCCGGTGAGCTGCTGCGCGTACGCGATCGGAGCGAGCGCGATCGGGCTGTTGACCAGTGAGCCAATGTCCGCTTCCTGAAGCGTCGCACCGACCAATGCCTTCACATCGTTAGCCCCAACCTGCAGCGTGACCGGCTGCAACGGACCCGCCCCGATCGAGCGCGCTAGCGGTTCCGGGAGCGCGAGCGCACGCTGATTGGCCAGCTGGGCATAGCTGAAATGTCGCAGCAATGGGCCACCGGCATGAGCAAGGCGTGGTTCGGTACCGATCAAATCGACCGCCTCGTGCCCACTCGGACCGATGACGTTGATCTGCTGTTCGATTACAGGCAGCGTTGCGTGGACGCCGGGTATACCGCGTACTTCGCTCAGCAGAGCACTATCGAAACCTTGCGAGCCACGCGTTTCAAGCTGATACTGCATATGACCGACGATGTCGCCCGTGAGACGATTCACCGAACCATTCAAGCTTGTGCTTGCGACCTGTGAGGCGAACAGCAGCGCCACCCCCACGGCAATGCCCAGCACTGCGAACAGCTCCTGTACCAGCACGATCCTCGCTTGCAGACGTGCGTAATACAACCGGGCAATATCTGAGAAAGCCATCATGGCTCGACCGTCTGGCGCCCTGCAACGAAGTAAGCGGGGTCCGGGACGTAATCGGTGAGCCGGCCGTCGCGCAGTTCATGCACGCGGTCGGCGAACGCCGCCGCCTGCGGATCGTGGGTGGCAAGCACGACCGTCGTGCCGCGCTCGCGGCAGAGCTCGCTGAGCAGCCCGAGCACCTCACGACCACGGCGAGTATCGAGATAGCCGGTTGGCTCGTCGGCAAGGACGAGCCCTGGGTCGGTGGCGAGCGCCTGCGCGATGATGACCCGCTGGCGCTCCCCCATTGAGAGCTGCTCGGTGCGGTGATTCATCCGCTCGCCGAGGCCGAGGCGCTTCAGCAGCGGTTCGACCCGCTGGCGGGCATCGCGCGCGTGCGTCACCCACAACTTCAACGAAGCATTCTGGATCGCTCTGGCGCCGGGCAGCAAGTCCGAGGGCTGTCCGATGATCCCGACCTCGCGCAGCCGGTACTCGCACGCCTCCTTGTAGGACAGCGCGGCGACGTCGACACCGTTGACGAGCACAGCGCCACGGTCGGGCTCAAGCAGCGCCGCGATCAGGTTGAGTAGCGTCGACTTGCCCGAGCCGGACGGACCGTACAGCGCCACGAACTCCCCCGGGGCGACGACGAGCGACACACCGTCCACCGCCCGCACGGGCTCCCCTTCACCGACTTGGTAGCGCTTCACGAGATCCCGCAACTCAAGCGCTACAGGCATACGTCGCGCCTGGTATCCGATCCGCCGCGAACGGCTGGCAGGTCGATCACGTTCTTTGGGCGCGGGCTCTGATCGGAGATCGCCCTCAGACCCCTGCGAGAGAGCGAGAACACCCGGTGCGCCGACAACGCCGCCTCCCCATCGGACACCGTCATCAACACCCCCATCCCCGTCTCTTCCACGAGCGACCGCAGGAGCTTCGTCACCTCGGCCGTCTCACGCATCCCAAGACCGTCGGTCACATCGTCCACGAGCAGTAGCCCAGGCTCCCCTACGATCCCCTGCGCGACGTCCACCAGTGCACGATCCCAGCGCGAGAGATCCCCCCAACGCTGCCGCGCACGACTCGCCATCCCCACCCGCTCAAGCGCCACACTCGCGCGAGCAAACGCCTGCCGGCGATGCTTGCGCCGACGGCTGACCAGCAACGGCGCCGCCACGTAATGCACCATCCGCAGATCAACCCGGGGGCCATTTTGCCCCGCCAACCCGATCTCCTCTCGCAGTAGCCTTGAGTGCTCGCGCTCGGACAATCCCGCCAGATCGTAGCCACGGATGCGCACCACACCGTCTTCCGGGGCAACAAGCCCGGCCGCGAGCTGCAACAACGTCGTCTTGCCCCGGCTGCGCGACCCCACCACCGCCACCAGCTCACCAGCCCCCACATCCAACGACACATCCACCAGCAACCCCTCCACACGACCCCGACCACGCTGAGCGCCGTAGCGCACCCCGACCAGCGACAGCAATGGCACGGCGGCGTCCATCACGGGACCTGCCCGGACTCCTTCAAGCGCCGCAAGGACTCCTCACGCAGACCTTCCATGTACTCGCGCAAGCGTTCGCGCTGCGTCAGCTTCGCGAACCAGATCGCGGCCTCGTCACGTATCAGGCCGACCAGCATCAGCGTCGACCAGTCCTTGCCGGTGACGAATGCCTCGGCGTCGATGTGCTCCTCGAACTCGGCGAGGCTCTTGTGCAGGGTGTTGTAGTTGACCCGGCACTCCTCTTCCTCGCTTTCGATTAGTTCGATCATCCGCGGCGTATCCTGCGGGCGCGAAAACGCAACCTTGGTCCGCAGCTCATCACGGATCGCTGAAATTGACGAGCTTGTACGCAGCCATCGCCAGAAGACGATGGCCCCCTCTGGCGTGGCGTGGTAAGCGTCCCCGTCCGCCGTTGGATCCTCTTCGCGATCGGGGGTCGGCTCCGTACCCGGCAGGCCGAGCACCCGCAGGTCGGGGCGCAAAGACAAGGCTGACGCACCGCCGGCACTCGCGTTGGCGGCGCGCGTCGGTGCCGGCACACCGTCGTACAGGCAGATATAGCGATTGCCCAGAAGGCTTTTGATGGCGCTGTGCGCGGTCGTGGCAGAGAACTGGGCCGCAACGAGACGTCCCCGTAGGCGCCGTTCGACACCAAGCTTGCTGTCGGGCTGCTCGATCAGGAGTCCCAAGACCGCTGCCGTGCTCGCCGACAGCTCGCCCTCGCGCGTACGTCCCATAAGGCCGAACCGTACACGAAGAAACCGCCAGGCGTCACGCTGCTAAATCATGTGGACTATTTGATATTTGAAAGACGGCGCCTAATGCAAATTGCCACCCTGGATCATCGCCCGCCGTCGGCGCGCCTCTCCCGCGAGAGGACGACAACGTTGTGGGGGCGCGGACCCTGGTCTGAGATCGCCCTCACACGGCCCCGTGAGAGCGAGAACACCCGATGCGCCGACAACGCCGCCTCCCCATCGGACACCGTCATCAACACACCCATCCCCGTGTCTTCCGCGATTGAGCGCAGGAGCTTCGTTACCTGCGCCGTCTCACGCATCCCAAGGCCGTCGGTCACGTCATCCACGAGCAGGAGCCCAGGCTCTCCCACGATCCCCTGCGCGATGTCCACCAGCGCCTGATCCCAACGCGAGAGATCCCCCCATCGCTGCCGCGCACGACTCGCCATCCCCACCCGCTCAAGCGCCACGCTCGCACGGGCGAACGCCTGCCGGCGATGCTTGCGCCTGCGGTTGACCAGCAACGGCGCCGCCACGTAATGCACCATCTGCAAATCAACCTGCGGGCCACTTTGCCCCGCCATCCCAATCTCCTCCCGCAACAACCGCGCGTGTTCGCGCTCGGACAATCCCACCAGATCGTGGCCACCGAAGCACACCACACCGTCTTCCGGGGCAACAAGCCCGGCCGCGAGCTGCAACAACGTCGTCTTGCCCTGGCTGCGCGACCCCACCACCGCCACCAGCTCACCAGCCCCCACATCCAACGACACATCCACCAGCAACCCCTCCACACGACCC
>JBEKYV010000002.1:0-24951 GCA_049510515.1 Solirubrobacteraceae bacterium
GCGGCTTCCGGTCAGGAGGAAAGCCGTGACTTTTGTTGTCGGAATGAAGTGTCATGACGGTCTCGTATTGTGTGCGGACACGCTGGAAAGCGATGGTGTCACGAAAACGTACCACACCAAGTTGAGCCAATTTCTTTGGAACGATGGGGTCGAAGATTGGGGATTGTGTTGGGGGGCATCCGGCTCTTCCTACACCTGTGACAAGTTCAAAGACAAAATGAAACAAGCTTTTAAGAAGCAGAAATACAACCGCGCCGCTATCGAGGAAATGCCGGAAGGTGCCATCGCGGTGGCCGACGCCATGGAAGTTGTGTCGCGCTCGCGCCCGTTCGAGGACTTCGCCGACCTGGCCGCGATCGCCGTGCCCACCGTGGTGGTCGCCTCGCGCGACGAGGTCGACCCCGGACACCCGCTTGCGCTGGCGGAGCGCTACAGGCAGGCGATCCCCGGCGCCACGCTCGCAGTCGAGGACGGCGGCCCACCCCTGCGTTCCCCGCTCGCATGGCAGGGAGGTCAGCTCTCGAAGGTGCTCGTGGAGCTGCTCGGGCGAGCCGGCGGGGAGTGATCCGCGTCCGCGCGCCCACCGGATGCCACGACTGCGCACGGTCGGGCGCGTGCGTTATACATAAAGCATGACCGTACGAGAGTGGGACGGGGGCGTCTACGACCGCATCTCCGCGCCGATGGAGGCGCTGGGCCGCGCCGTGCTCGACCGGCTGGCGCTCGACGGAGACGAGACCGTGATCGACGCCGGCTGCGGGTCGGGCCGCGTCACCGAGGCGCTGATCGAGCGGCTGCCGCGGGGGCGGGTGATCGCGATCGACGCCTCGTCTTCGATGCTCGCCTCCGCGCGCGAGCGGCTGGGGGAGAGCACGCAGGCGCGGGATGGACGACCGCCGCGCGTGGACCTGCGCGAGGGAGACCTGCTTGAGCTTGAGGTGGTGGAGCCCGTCGACGCAATCCTCTCTACCGCCACCTTCCACTGGGTCCTCGACCACGATCGGCTGTTCGCCCGCCTGCACGCCGCGCTGCGCCCCGGTGGGCGGCTGGTGGCGCAGTGTGGGGGTCAGGGCAACATCGATGTCCTGCGCGGGGTCGCCAATAAGGTGTTGGAGCGCGAGCCCTATGCGGAGCACTTCCGCAACTGGCAGCCGCCTTGGAACTACGCCGCTCCCGAGATCACTGAGGAGCGACTGCGGGGCGCGGGCTTCACAAGCGCGGAGTGCTGGTTGCAGCCGGCCCCACAGCAGCCCGAGCACCCGCGCGAGTTCCTCTCCTCGATCGTGCTCGGCCCGCACTACCAGCGGCTACCGGTGCAGCTGCGCGAGCAGTTCATGGACACCGTGCTCGCCGAGTTGGGCCAACCGGTGGTCGTCGACTACATCCGTCTCAACATCGACGCTGTCGCGTAGCCGTCGTGGCGGTGCGGCTGGTCGCTGGGCATGGACGCCCAGCGCCCCGTGCGTTGTTGATCGACACCCGCGCGCGGACGCGCCCCAAAATATGACGTAGCGCTCACGCCAGCGCGGCCGAGTCGGCCTCGGCGCGACCCGTCAGCGCCGCGTAGCGCCCGCCCAGCTCCAGCAGCTCCTCGTGGGTACCCCGCTCCACGATCCGCCCGGCGTCGAGCACGAGTATCTGGTCGGCGTCGCGCACCGTGGAGAGGCGGTGGGCGATCGCGATCGTGGTGCGCCCGCGGGAGAGCTCGTCGAGCGCGAGCTGCACCGCGCGCTCGGTCTCGGTGTCCAGGGCGGAGGTCGCCTCGTCGAGGATCAGTACCGGCGGGTTGCGCAAGATCGTGCGCGCGATCGCGATGCGCTGCTTCTCCCCGCCGGAGAAGCGATACCCGCGCTCGCCCACGGGCGTGTCGTAGCCGTCGGGCAGCGAGGCGATCAGCTCGTGGATCTGCGCGGCTCGCGCGGCGTCTTCGATCTGCTCGTCGCTGGCTTCGGGACAGGCGAAGCGCAGGTTGTCACGGATCGAGGAGTGGAACAGGTAGGTCTCCTGAGAGACGAGTCCAACGGTGGCGGCGAGCGACTCCAGCGTCACGTCGCGGATGTCGGTGCCGTCGATCGTGATGCGCCCGCGCTCGGGCTCGTACAGGCGCGCGACGAGGTAGGCGAGCGTGGTCTTGCCAGACCCGGTCTCGCCCACCAGTGCGGTGCGCGTCCCCGCGGGGATCTCGGCGGCGATCTCCTGCAGCGTCCAAGGGCCGCCGGGCCGGTAGCGAAACCAGACGTCCTCCAGGCGCACCTCGCAGGCCACGCCCCCCCGGCCCGCGGCACCGAGCGGCGTGGCGCCGGGGCGCTCGACGATGTCGACGGGCAGGTCGAGGTACTCGAAGATCCGCCCGAACAGCGCCAGCGAGGTCTGCACTTCGAGGCCCACCGAAAGCAGCGACTGCATCGGGAACAGCAGGCGGGTCTGCAGCGTGGTGAAGGCGACCACGGTCCCGATCGAGATCAGGGCGTTGCCGTGGACGGAGGTGTAGCCCGCAAACCAGTACACGGCGGCGGGCATGATCGCGAAGCTCATCTGCACGCTCGCCATCCGCCAGCGGCCCGCCATCCGCGCGCGCACCTCGAGGTCGGCGAGCTGGCTTGACTCCGAGGAGAAGCGCTCGACCAGCTCGCCGGAGCGGCCCATCGTTTTGCCGAGCAGGATGCCCGACACCGACAGCGACTCCTCGACCAGTGTGGACATGTCGGCGAGGCGGCCCTGGCGCACCGACTGGATGCGCCGGCGCTCGTTGCCCACGCGCCGCGTCAGCCACACGAAGAACGGCAGTAGGATCAGCGAGAACAGCGTCAGCTGCCAGGAGAGCGCGAACATCGCGACGACCGTTGCGGTGACGGTGGCGACGGTGGAGACGGTCGAGGTGGCGGTGCTCGTCACGACGTCGTCGATGCCACCGATGTCGTAGGCGATTCGCGCCTGCACCTCGCCCGAGCGGGTGCGCGTGAAGAAAGCCAGCGACATCCGCTGCAGGTGCGCGTATACGGCGGCGCGCAGGTCGTGCATCACGCGCTGGCCCACTTGATTTGAGATCCACGTCTGCGCCACGCTGATCACGCCGTTGATGATCGCCAGCGCGATCATCCCCGCCACCATCCACGTCAGCAGTTCGAGGTCGTGTCCGACGATGCCCTTGTCGACCGCTTCGCGCAGCAGGAACGGCGAGGCGACGCTGAGGATCGAGCCGAACACGATCAGCCCCAGCAGCAGGCCCAATCGGAGCCGGTAGGGGACGAACAGGCGGCCGATGCGCCGCAGAGGGACGGGATACCCACCCACCCCGTCGGGGATGTCCTCGGGGCGGAGCTCTTTGGGGGGCGTGCGGCCGTTTCGCCCACGGCCCTCGTCGCCGCCACGGCCCTCGCCGTGGAAGCTCATCGTGGTGCCGCCAATCGCCGCTCTCGCATCCCAAACGACTCTACCGTCACTAGGGTTAAGGCCATGAACCTCTCCCCGCCAGAGATCCGCGTGCTGGGCTGCCTGCTGGAAAAGCAGCGCACCACCCCGGACGTGTACCCGCTGAGCCTCAACTCGCTGCGGCTGGCGTGCAACCAGTCGACCAACCGCGACCCGGTTGTGCAGTACGACGAGGAGGTGCTGCGCGACGCCCTGCATCGCCTGCAGCGCCGCGGCTACACGCGCCTCGCCAGCGGCGCGGGCAGCCGCGCACCGAAGTACCGCCACTTGCTGGCCGAAGCGCTGCCGATGGGCGAGGACGAGCAGGCCGTGATGACGGTGCTGATGCTGCGCGGGCCTCAGACGCCGGGCGAGCTCAAGCAGCGCACCGACCGGATGCACGCCTTCGCCGACCTCGGCGGGGTACACGAGACGCTCGAGCGGCTGATCGGCCGTGGCTTGGTGGCGGTGCTCGAGCGCCGGCCCGGGCAGAAGGAGGAGCGCTACATCCAGCTGCTGGGGGAGGAGGCCGAGGAGGCTGAGACATCCGATGCACGGCCGTCGCCGATCTCGATGCCCACGCCCCTCCCGCGCGCCGTGGAGGGCCTGGAGGAGCGAGTGGCGCGGCTGGAGCGCGAAGTGGCGCAGTTGCGGGCGGCATTGGGGGACGTGCCCGGGGAGGCTCCCGAAGACGATGCGCAGGAGGAGAAAGGCGAGGAGGAAGGGGCGGGGGAGACGCTCGAATGGACGTGACCCACGCCACCGCGATCCTCGCCGCGACGACCAATTCGACAGGGGACACCGCCACCGGCGTGGGCATCCCCCTGGCGCTGGCGGCCGGGTTGGTGTCGTTCCTCTCGCCCTGCGTGCTGCCACTGGTGCCCGGCTACCTCTCGACCGTGATCGGCGTAGCCCCCGCGGACATCCAGCACGCCGGCGCGCGGCGGGTGCTCGGCCCGAGTCTGCTGTTCATCGCGAGCTTCTCGCTGATCTTCATCCTGCTCGGCCTGACGGCGACGCAGATCGGCTCTGTGCTGACCGACCACATCGTCACGCTGCGCACGGTCGGGGGTGTGCTGATCATCGCGATGGGAGTGCTGTTCCTCGCCACGCCGTTCGTGGATGCGCTCAACTTCCAGTGGCACTCGGCCTCCCTGCAACGGCTCGCCGGCCGATCTCTGATCGGTCGCGGTGGGCCGCTGGTCGCGGGTGCGGCGTTCGCGATCGCGTGGACGCCCTGCACGAGCATCACGCTCGGGGCGATCCTCACCCAGGCGGCCGTCTCCAGCTCGGCCGCCCACGGCGCGCTGCTGCTCGCCTTCTACTCGCTGGGTCTCGCGATCCCGTTCCTGGCGATCGCGCTGGCGTTCGAACGCGCGACCGGGGCACTGGCGGTCGTCAAGCGCCACTTCTCGGTGATCGTGGGCGTCGGCGGGGTGGTGATGATCGCGCTGGGGCTGCTGATCGTCACGGGTGAGTTTACGGTTCTCAATGCCCAGGCCAACGAGTGGCTTCAGGGCACCGGGCTCGAAGTCTCGAGTGTTTGAAGCTTGCGCTCCCGGTAGCGAGCTTCCCACGCTTCCTGGTTGCGCTTGGCGTCCAGCACGAACGGGGAGTAGCCGATCGCTTTGACGATTCCCTCGTTGATCGCCGCCTCGGGGAAGGGGAGGGGGCGCATCACATCCACGAACAGCACCACCCGCGTCTCGTCGGTGTCGTTCCACACCTCGTGGTTGAAGGTGTCGTCGAAGATCATGCTCTTGCCCTCCTCCCAGTGGCGAATGTCCTCGCCCACGCGGATCCTGCAGCTCGCGGCATCCTTCGGCACGATCAGCCCGAGGTGGTAGCGCAGCACGCCCTTGTAGGGGCCGCGGTGGTCGAGGATGTGCTTGCGCGGGGAGAGGATCGAGATCATCGCTGTCTTCATCCCCGGGATTTCGCGCATCAAGGCGGCGGTGCGGGGGCACATCTCCACCCCCAGCTTCGCCTCGAAGCCATACCCATACAGGAAGAACGTCTTCCAGCGGTCGTCATCGGTGATCTCGATCTGGTCCTTGGAGATGTCCTGGAAGTTGGCCAGCGCCGCATGGTCGTCGAGCAGCGCGGCGGCCTCGTCGCGGATCACCTCCCAGTTGCGCTCGATGTGCTCCACCCATGGGAAGCGCTCCAGCGGGAAGAACGTCGCGTCGCCCACCAGCGAGCGTTTACCGATGAAGCGCTCGATCGGGGCGAGGATCCGTTCCCCGCCCGCGATCGTCAGCTCCACCGTGCGCTCCCACAGCGTCTTCTGCGAACCATCTGTCATTCGCGGTGCCTCCTCCGATTGCCTGCGAGTGAGACATCCAGAGTAGTGACCCGTCGAGACGGTACGTCCAGATGGATTATGCAGCCTCGCGCAGAGCGGCGAGCTCGGGCGACTCCGCGAGCTTCTTCAGCGCGCGCTGCTCCAGCTGCGAAGCCCGCTCGGCCGAGAAGCCGAGGCGCTTGCCGATCGCGGTGAGCGTCTGCGGCGCCTCGTGCCCTGTCCCGAAGCGCAGCGTCAGCACCGTGCGCTCGGTTTCGGGCAGCTGCGAGATCGCGAGCTGCACGAGGCGCTCGCGCTCGTTTTCGTAGGCGGTCTCCTCGGGCGGCTCCTGGTCGGAGGGCAGCAGGTCGCCGAGCGCGGTGTCGCCGTCCTCGCCCACCTGCTGGTCGAGGCTGACGAGCGCCGCACGCTGGTGGCGCACTTCCTCGACCTGCTCGAGCTCGAGGCCGGTCTCCAGGGCGATCTCCTCGGAGGTCGGCTCGCGACCGAGACGCACCGAGAGCTCGCGCTCGACGCGGCCCACCTTGCGGGTGCGCTGAGCGACATGCACCGGCAGGCGGATCGTGCGCCCGGAGTTCTCAAGGCCCCGCTGGATTGCCTGGCGGATCCACAGCGTGGCGTAGGTGGAGAAGCGAAAGCCCTTGCGCCAGTCGAACTTCTCGCTGGCGCGGATCAGGCCAAGCATCCCCTCCTGCACGAGGTCGGCGAGCGGCAGGCCCTGGTTCTGGTAGCGGCGCGCGTTGGATGCGACCAGGCGCAGGTTGGAGTTGATCATCAGTTCCTTTGCGCGCAGGTCCCCGCGCTCGATCCGCTGTGCCAGTTCGATCTCCTGGTCGGGCGTGAGCAGGGGGTAGCGCCGCGAGTGCGCGAGCAGCTGGTCGACCGACTCCGGGATGAAGCTTTCCGGTTCGGGGGCAGCCACCGGACGGCGACGGCGAGCGGTCGCGGAGGGCTCGGAACGGCTCTCCGCGAAGGGGGAATCGAGGGCAGCGGGGGCCTGCGCGGCGTCGCGCGGGGCGTCGGCTGCCTCCAAAGTGTCTAGTGTGGTGATCTGTCGGCTATCGTCTGTCATGAGTCGGTCCTTCGAATTGAAATGGAGGGCCTGGCCATGTGGCTGGGCTTATCTCCGATGCATGGAGTCGGAATTATAGGGCACAATAGTTGCGTTGTCAATTATTCCTGGCGTAGCGCGGTTACGCGCGCGTTGGTCCACCCTGTATACGTAGGCGCGCCCCTGTAGGAGCCCATCGGCGGCCCATAAGTTGCTCTACCCGAGAACATGATCTACCCACCCGGGAAGATCGTTATTCGGCAGTTATCTGTCGTGATGCGCTTCTTTATTCGCGCGCCGCGCTGAGAAACCTGCGTGGCCGCTGTTCGGCTCATCGGACGGTTGCCTGGTCGGCGCGAGCGGGCGGCGCCTGCCTGGCCGAGTGGATGGCCCTCGCGCTTCAGCGGTGGGCGATCAAGCGTGGCCTTCGCCGAGCGTTCAAGCCGCGCCCGGGCCCGCCGTCCGGCTGCCGGGCCTACGGCGTTTGGGCTTCAGCTTCGGCTCCGGTTGTCGTCGTGAGGATCGCGGCGCTGCCGCGGGTGAGCGTGCGGCGCACGAGACCGGGGAGCAGCAGCCGGGCGACGGCGGCCAGGAAGTAGGGGCGCGGCACGTAGCGCTCCGCCCGGCGCCCAAGGCCCACCTCGACGATCGCCTCGGCCACCCGGTCGGGCGTGGAGACGATCCACGCCGTGTGCGGTCGTGCCAGCAGCTCGCGGGCGGGAAAGCCCTCGGTGGCGATGAACCCCGGGAACACCGTTCCCACGTGAACGCCGTGGGCGTGCTCCTCGGCGTACAACGCATCGCTCCAGCCCGTCAGCGCGAACTTGCTCGCCGAGTAGGCGCCGGTGCCGGGGCGCGTGACGCGCGCGGCGGTGCTGGAGACGTTGACGATCGCGCTCGGAGCGCACTCCCGCAGCAGCGGCAACAGCGCCTCGGTGAGGCGTACGGGCGCGTCGAAGTTGAGCGTCATCGTGCGCCGCACATTGGCGTACCCGCCCTCGGCGAAGGGTCCACGCCAAGCCGCCCCGGCGTTGTTGACCAGCAGCGTCAGGCGCCCGCCGTACCGCTCACGCACATGTGCCAGCACCCGCGCGGGGGCGTCCTCGTCGGTGAGGTCGAGCGCCAGCCAGCTGCACGCGGCGGGCAGCGTCTCGGCGAGCCCGCGCAGCAGCTCCTCGCGTCGCGCGACCAGCACCAGCTGTGCGTCGGGCTCACGCGCCAACCGCCGTGCGGTCGCCTCGCCGATCCCGCTGGAGGCGCCGGTTATGACGGCGACGAGTGGTGTGCTCACGGGGGCGACCTTACAGCAAGGGTCTCGCACCCATGGCCCCGGTATCGCGACTGGCGAGATGACTCGCAACCAGCCAAGTTGGCACCACCCCCACCGGCGCCCGGTAGGCTGTGGCTATGGAGTCCTCGAGTCAGCTGCTGCCGGTCGAAGGCCACCACCTGAAGGGCATCTCCCCGCGTGCCTTCCAGCATCCCGCGGACCGCGCCGCGACGGCGGCGCTGAAATCGATCCCGTATCTGGACACGGTGGTGCGCAAGCTGATCGAGCTGGGGTACGAGCGCGCGCTGCGCCAGAGCTACTTGGGCTCGGCCGTGAGGCTCTCCGAAGAGCAGCTCGGCGATGTGTGGCGGGAGCACGCGATCGCCTACACCACGCTCGACATGGTGGAGGTGCCCGACCTCTACCTCACCCAGTACCCCTCGCCGAACGCGATGGCGATCGGCGCCAAGCGCCCGATCGTGGTCGTTCAGTCCGAGCTCGTGGGGCTGCTGGACGCCGGGCAGCGCCGCGCGGTGTTCGCGCACGAGGCCGCGCACATCCTCGCCGACCACCAGCTGTATCGCACCGCCCTGTACATCCTGGTGCTGCTGGGGCGGACGTCGCGGCTGCTACTGCCGCTGACGCCGATCCGCACCGCGCTGATGGAGTGGGAGCGCGCCACCGAGTTGAGCGCCGACCGCGCCGCGGCGCTCGTCACGCGTGACCCGCTGACGGTGTGCCGCACGCTGATGTGCCTCTCCGCCGGGGCGATGGTGGAGGAGCTCGACCTCGACGTGTTCATGCGCCAGGGCCTCGACTACACCGAGAAGGGTGGGGGCCTGGAGCGGTTGACTCGTCTGCTGATCGATTTGGGCGTCAGCCATCCGATGCCGGTGAAGCGCACGCACGAGCTTATGGCGTGGGTGCGCTCGGGCGAGTTCGACCGGATCGTGGGCGGCGAGTACCCGACGCGCGACGAACCGGTCGATGCCCGCGCCGAGGGCGGCGAAGCGGTCTCCCACTACTCCGAGCGCTTCCGCGATGCCTTCCGCGATGCCGGGGAGTCGATCAACTCCGTCGGCCAGCAGCTCTCGGATTGGCTGCGCAAAAACCCGGGCGGGGAGGACGATGAGGACGACGTGGAGGACGCGGAGCAGTAGCTCCGGTCGCGCCTCGGATTGAAGAAGCGAGCGTAGAGGGAGCGCGAGGATCGAAACAGGCTGCCGGTTTCCTCACGCCTCCGGCGCACGCTCGGGGCTGCGGCGGAGATTGCCCACCAGCAGCCCGATCACGGTCACGAGGTAGATCTGGCCGATCAGCATCTCCAGCACCGAGAGCGCCCGGCCGAGGCTGAGCACCGGCGAGAGGTCGCCATAGCCGGTGGTGGTGAGCGTGGTGAAGCTGAAGTAGATCTCCTGGCTCTGCGTGACCGCGGCGTTGGTCACCTGCGCGAAGTAGGGGTGCCCGCTGAGGCCGACGATCACGCGGACGATGAGCGCGAACTCCAGGCCGATCAGCAGGTAGGTGGTGAGCGCGCCGGCGACCGCCTGCAGGGTTACGCCGCGCGCGCGGACCAGCCGCACGATCCCACGGGTGAGCACCCCGAGCACGACCGCCAGCGCGGCGGCCGTGGCGGCGGAGCCCACCCAGCGCGGCACGACGTTCAGGCCCACCAGCACCGCCAGGCCAAACAGCACCGCCACGGTCAGCGTCGCGAGGAGGCCCTGAGGATGCAGGTCCCGGCCGCGCTCGCGCCAGCCGGTCTCGCGTGATGTGATGATCACCGCGAACAGCATTGCTCCCTGCAAGACCACCGCCACCGCGCGACCGACGGGTGTGTCGGGTGCGAGGATCGAGAAGAGCACCGCCAGGATCGTGAGCGCGAGCACGATTCCATAGCGATGCTCAGCCCGGTGGGCGCGCGGGCGCGCTCCGCCGGCGGAGCTGGGGCTGGCATCTTCATCGACAGACGGCACCGCAGAAGGATTGCGCGGGCGGCGGCGGAGCAGAGATGCCCGGCGCGGCTCCCTACCCCGAACCCCACTTGCCCTGCCCGTAGCGGGCCAGCTCCAGGCGCGCAATCACCCCGCGGTGGACCTCGTCGGGCCCGTCGGCGAGGCGCAGCGCGCGGGCCACCGTCCACGCGGCGCCGAGCGGGAAGTCATCGCTCAGGCCGGCGCCGCCGTGCAGCTGCATCGCCATGTCCACCACGCGCTGGGCCATATTGGGCACGGCTACCTTGATCTGCGAGACGGCGCCCAGCATCGCCGGGGACTGTGTGTCGATCAGCCACGCGGCGTGCAGCACGTGCAGGCGCGCCTGGTCGATTGCGATCCGTGCGTCGGCGATCCGCTCGCGGTTGCCGCCGAGGTTGGCGAGCGGCTTGCCGAACGCCACCCGCTCGGTGGCGCGGCGGCAGGCCAGTTCGAGCGCCAGCTCGGCGAGTCCGATCAGGCGCATGCAGTGGTGCACCCGCCCCGGGCCGAGGCGGGCCTGGGCGATCGCGAATGCCTGGCCGGGGCCGCCGACGATCGCGCTGGCGGGGAGGCGCACGTCGGTGAAGGAGACCTCACCGTGGCCGCCGGGGGCGTCGTCGAAGCCCATCGTGGAGAGCATCCGCTCGACCTTCACCCCAGGAGTGTCGAGCGGGACGAGCACCATCGAGTGCTGGTGGTAGCGACCGATTGGGGAGACACTCGCTTCGCTCGCATCCCCAAATCGGCCAGCCGTCGGGTCGGTGAGCCCCATGAAGATCCCCACCTTGCAGTTGGGGTGCCCGACGCCGGTGCTCCACCACTTGCGCCCGTTGAGCACCACCTCCTCGCCCTCGAGCGTCGCGGTGGCCTGCATGTTGGTCGCATCGGCCGAGGCCACGTCGGGCTCGGTCATGCAGAACGCGGAGCGGATCTCCCCGGCGAGCAGCGGCACGAGCCACTGCTCGTGCTGCGCGGGGGAGCCAAAGTGCAGCAACACCTCCATGTTGCCGGTGTCGGGCGCATTGCAGTTGCACACTTCGCTTGCGATCAGCGAGCGGCCCATGCGCTCGGCCAAAGGCGCGTACTCGACGTTGGAGAGCCCCGCCCCTTGGGCCTGCCCGCCGACCTCTGGCCGGCCCGGCAGGAAGAGATTCCACAGCCCCTCCTCCCTCGCTTTCCCCTTCAGCTCCTCGATCGCGGGGTGGACGATCCACGGGTTGGGGCTCGCGAGGATCTCGCGGTGGTAGGGCTCCTCGCGCGGAGTCACCTCACGCTCGATGAAGGCCTCGAGGCGCTCCAGCAGCTCGCGTGTGCGGGGGGAGTGCTCGAAGTCCATCGCGTCCCTACCGCTCGCCCAAAGCGGGTGTGTGACGCGCAATCGCTTTCGCCGACGATCCCATCCCTCAGCCCCCACCCTGGATGTCGAGCACGACCTTGCCGGTGGCGCGCCGCTCGTCGATCTCCTGCAGCGCCTCGGCGGCACGCTCCAGCGGAAAGCGCGCGCCGACGAGCGGGCGCACGATGCCGCTCTCGATCATCGGCTGCAGGCGGGCGCCGATCTCGCGGCAGAGCTCGGGGCGGGCGAGCGCATAGGCGCCCCAGCCGGCTCCCACCACCTCGATGTTGCCGAGCAGCAGCCGGTTGACGCGCACCTCGGGGATCGATCCGCCCGTGAACCCCACCACCACGAGGCGACCGTCGGGGCGCAGCGAGCGCAGGCTGTCGGTGAAGCGATCGCCGCCAACCGGGTCGAGCACGAGGTCCACGCCGCCGTCCGAGAGCTCCTTGGCCTCCTCCCGCCACGGGCCGTCGGAGCGCACCACCTCATCGGCGCCTGCCGCGCGCGCGACCAGCGCCTTCTGCTCGCTTGAGACGACCGCGATCGTGCGCGCGCCGAGGCCCTTGGCGACCTGCAGCGCCGCTGTGCCCACGCCCCCGGCAGCGCCGTGCACGAGCACGGTCTCGCCCTCCCGCAGCCGCCCGCGCAGGGCGAGCGCGAAGTAGGCGGTGTGGTAGTTGAGGATCAGTCCGGCGCCCTGCGCGAAGTCGAGCGCGTCGGGCAGGGCGAATGTGAGGAATGGGGGCGCCACCGCCGCCTCGGCGAAGCCGCCCCCCATGCAGAAGGCGGCCACGCGCTGCCCGGGGCGTATCCCGAGCTCCGTCGCCTCTGCGCTCGCTTCCCGCACCACGCCCGCGACCTCGCCGCCGGGGACGAATGGCAGCGGCGGTTTGTACTGGTACTCCCCGCGCGTCTGCAGCACCTCCGGGAAGGAGACGCCGGCGGCGTGGACGTCGATCACCACGCCCTCCCCCGGCGTGAACAGGTGCGACGGGGGCGAGCCGGGCTCGGGCAGGTCGACCAGGCGCAGCGCGCCGGCGGGGCCCGTGAGGTCTACGATCTGGACTGCCTTCAACGCACGGCTACCCTACCGCGGACACGGCACCGAGGTGTGTGCGCCGGCGTGCGAGCCGTCTTCGAAGGAGAAGGACGCCGAGAAGCGGAAGCCCCCGCGGGGGCAGGTGAGCGGCAGGACGATCCCGCGTGGGTGGTAGGGGCGGTACTTGCCACGGCTGTGTTCGAAGTAGGTGAGGTGCAGCGGCCCGATCGTGGAGCGCAACTGCACCAGCGCGGCGTTGGGCGCCCCGGGCAGCGTGGGGACGAGCGGAATCGTGGTGTCGAGGTCCCCGCCGAAGGGGCCGGATGCCGGCAGCACGAGACCGTGGAAGACAATCTGTGCGGAGACGGGGGAGTGGCCTTCGGCGAAGAACAGCAGCCCGATGTGCCCTTCCTGGATTTGCGCCATGAAGATCGAGGTTTGGGCGCTCTCGCTGAGCACCTCCGGGCCGAAGGGCACCTCGACCAGCCCTTTGCCGTAGCCCATCTGCGACTGGGAGGGACAGCCTTCGGGGCCGTCGGCTTCGAGTACGGCGGCGCTGCAGGTTTCGAGGCCGAGGCCGCTGGTGCCGATCCCGAGGTTGGCGGGGTAGTAGAGGTCGAGGCCGGTTAGGGGCGAGGGCACCTGTCCTGTGGTTGTCGCGATCGTGAAGCCAAAGGTGATCGTCGTGCCCTGCCCGAGGCGCTCGGGGGTGAGGGCGGCGTTCAGCTTCGCCGTGGGCTGGGGCCCGGCGCCGGCCGCGTCGGCATTGTTGGCGGCCCCGACGTTGATTGCAAGCCACGCGCCCACCAATACACCCAGCAGAGAGAGCGAGACGAACGCCAGATTGGTCGGCATCGTTCGGACCTCGGAGATGGTTCGGTGCATGTAGAACAAACCATACAGCCACGACGCGCCGGCGAGCCACGGACGTTTCTGACTGTTGTCTACGGGTCGCGGCTACGCCCGCCGCCACGTGGCGAGGCGCATCAGCGTGCCGATGCTGACTCCGCGAGCGGTGAGGATGCAGGTGTGACCGGCTTCGCGCCAGGTCACGATCGCCGGGCTGGCGTGGCTGATGACGTGGAAGCTCACGCCGCCGTGCTCCACGGTGGTGCCGCCGGAGGGGATCGCCAGCGCGGGGCCGGCGACGATCGAGTAGCCGATCCGCCGCGAGCGGGAGTTGGCGTAGAAGACGGTGGTGACGGTGCGCCCACCCACCGTGTCGGTGCGAGTTCCGGCCGCGTTCCAGCCGAGTCTGCCGCCCCAGTAGGGGTAGGAGATGCCCACAGCGGAGGCCGCCAGCAGGTGGGGGTTGTGGGGATTCTCGGCGGGGGCGGCCCCGGTGGCGCTGCGCAGCCCCGCATCGGATGCCTGCAGCACGGTGGGGGCGCTCGTGCCGCCCCCGGTGGTCAACACCAAGACGAGCACCACCACTACCGCGGCGGCGATAGCAACGCCCGCGATCAGCCGCGACGGCAGGCGCACAGAGCGGGAGCGGGAACGCCGCTCTCCACCTGTTGTGGCGGTGTCTCCGGCGACTGCCAGCTCGATCGAGCGGCGCAGCAAGGTGGGGGTCTCGATGCGCTCCAGCGAGCCCACAAGCATCACCGCGCGGCGCTGATCCTCCAGCTCGGCCGCCAGCTCGGGGGTTTCCGCGACGCGCGCCAGCAGGGACTCGCGCAGTTCCTCAGGCAGCGTGCCGTCGGCGAGTGCCGCCAGCGCTGCGTGGATGTCTTCAGGCTCGCGGGTCATGGGGTGCTCTCACTTCTAAGACGCCGCGCGGGGGGCTCATCTTCCCGCCGGGCAGGAAGGTCTTCCCTCGCTGGCACCTCTTCGCGCGCGTCGCCGTCCTTGGATGGCGAGGAGGACTCCAGCGCGTGCACCACGAACTGGCGCGCACGGAACAGCCGTGTGGCGACGGTGGCCTCCTTGGTGTCCAGGAGACGGGCCGCCTCGCGATGGGAGAGCCCGGCGATGTCGCACGCGATCAGCGCGAGACGGTAGCGCTCGGGGAGCCCCGCGATCGCCGTGAACACCTCCTGGGCCTGCAGCGCCTCCTCGGGCCGCTCGCCGCCGCGGGGATCGACGGGCTCGATCTCGTCGATCGTGGTCGAGCTGACGCGGGGACGCCGGGTGGCGGTGCGCCGGTCGGTGAGAAACGTGTTGCGCAGCACCGTCATCAGGTAGGCGAGCTCGTCCTGGCCGCGCAGCAGCCGCGGGCGGGCGAGCACACGCGCGAAGGTCTCCTGAACGAGGTCTTCCGCCTCGTGAGGCGAGCCGCACAACGCCCACGCGGCGCGGTAGAGCCGGTCGAGATGGCGCGGCAACGACTCGGGATCGAGCGCGGGCATCGCGCTCGACTGTAGCTGAAAGGTTTATCGTTGCCGCGGAGTCTGGTGCAGTGACAGGCGCTCACACCAACGCCCGGACAATCTCGAACTTCAGGAGACAAGCGTGCGACACCCTTCAATCTTTGCCGCAACCACCCTCGCGATCGCCGGGCTGGCGGTTGCCGGCTGCGGCTCCAGCGGTGGCTCCAGCTCGTCGAGCAAAACCGAATCGAGCGGCTATCCCGCAACCAGTGCGGCCACGACGTCCACGAGCGCGACGGCGACGCCCAACAGCGCGGCGAGCTCCGGGGCGGGCACGGCGACCGTGATCACAACCGAGCACACCCCCCTGGGCACGGTGCTCGCCGCCGGCCCGAAACACCTGACGGTGTACCTGTTCGCGGCTGACACCGGGTCGACCTCGACCTGCTCGGGGGCATGCGCGCAGGTGTGGCCGCCGGTGACCACGACGGGCGCCCCGAAGGCCGAAGGCGAAGCGGTGGCCGCCGACCTCGGCACGTCCGCCCGCTCGGAAGGAGCCAAGCAGGTCACCTACAAGGGGCACCCGCTGTACTGGTATGTGAGTGACGCGAAGGCGGGCGAAACCACTGGGCAGGGCGTGCAGAGCTTTGGCGCGGCGTGGTGGGCGCTGTCGCCGAGCGGAAGCGAGATCACCGGCTCGTGAGAGATCACGGGCTCTTGAGAGATCACCAGCTCTTGAGAAATCACGGGCTCTTGAGAGATCACCGGCTCCTGAGAGATCACCGGCTCCTGAAAATCGCCACGAGACTGAGTCTCGTTCTCATTTGGTAGGGGCCCAAAAAAGTCAATTGCTACGCCGCTCGACCAGCAGCGCGAGCGTCGGACAGGCCGCGGCGGCGCGGCGCGCGTGGGCGAGCAACGCCGGGTCGAGCGGCGCACCGTCGAGGATCGGGTAGCCCCACTCATCCAGGGAGATGCGCTCGGGCAGCAGCTCATGGCACATCCCGTGGGCCTCGCAGGCGATCGGGTTGACGCGCAGACGGTGTGAGGTCATGCGGGAGCGGCGGTAGCGGGGCGGGGGACACGTGGTCGCGGCAGCTCCGAAGGCCGGGCGCAGGCAGCGCAGGGGCCATGGCGGGCATGGTCGGCAAGCTCCAGTGCGAACACGTCCAGCGAGCTCGAAACGAGACGAGAAACGCCATCGGGGTGCGAGCAGGCGCCGCGGCCACGGACGAGCGCGGCGAGGGAACGCAGGCGCGGCTCGGCGGCATCCCGCTTGCCTGCGCCGCCCGAAAGCTGCTCAAAGGCCGAGGCGATCGCATCGAGCCCAAACAGGCACGGCCCGCACTGGCGGGCGCTCTGGGAGGCCAGCCAGCGGGTGAGCCGCGCGAGCTCGGCGACGGGGCAGGCATCCTCAGAGAGCACGAAAACGACGCCCGCGCCGAGCGAGGCGCCGAAGGGGGAAAGGTCGCGATCTGAGAGCGCCACCTCGCGCAGCCGCGAGGCGTCGACCCAGGTCCCCGAGTAGCCGCCGAGCAGCACCGCGCGCGGCCGCGCGGTGAGGCCATCGGCGGCGTCGATGAGCGACGCGAGCGGGGAGCCGTGCTCGATCTCATACACCCCAGGCGCGACGACGCTCCCGGTGAGCGTGACCAGTGCAGAGCCGGGCTGCTCTGGGGCGCCGAGCCGGCGAAACCAAGCGGCGCCGTGGCGTGCGATCAGCGCCAGGTGGGCGAGGGTCTCGACGTTGCAGACCAGCGTGGGGCGACCGTGCACGCCCCGTTCGAAGGGCCGCGGAGGAGTGAAGGTCGGCAGTGCCGGGCCACCCGAGAGATGGTTGACGAGCGCCGACTCGTGGCCGGCGACATAGCGGTGGGGGACGGGGCGCAGCTGGAACTGGACCCCATCCAGCGGCCCCCCGCGACGGGAGCCACGGCGCTCCTCGAGCGCGCGCGCAACAGCGTCGAGCGCCGGAGGTGAGGACTCACACACGCCGAGCAGCACTTCCTGCGCGCCGACGGCGGCGGCGGCGAGCCCGGCGCCGTCGATCACCAGGTGCGGCAGCGAGCGCAGCAAAGTGCGGTCCTTGGCGGAGGCGGGCTCGCCCTCGGCGCCGTTGACGACCACGATCGGCCGCGCCCCGCCCAGCAGGGAGCGTGAGGCCCCGGCGACGGCGCGAAGCTTGGCGGCGGTGGGAAACCCGGCGCCGCCGCGACCCAGCAGCCCGGCGCGCTCGACCTCGTCGATCAGGCCGGAGGCGCCGGCGCGGCGAGCCCGACCACGCCCCTCGACGACGGGAAGCTCGCCGTGGAGTGAGAGATGCTCGCGCAACCCCAGCCCGCCGCGGGCGGGAATGCCGGCCAGTAGCCGCGGCAGGCCGGGCTCGTCGGATGCGGGTCGGTCAAGCAGCTGGTTGGGGCTCAGGTGGGCACTCACGGGTTGACCACGATCTTCGAGCTGGAGGTGGAGGCGTGGCCAAGCAGCGAGGAGGGGGTGCCGGAGCGGCGCGCCCATTCCGAGCCGAGCGGCCCGGAGGGCAGCCAAAGCACGAGGCCGAGCGCGAACGCGAAGGCGCCGCCGATCGCAAGGCCGCGTCCGCGCGCGCTGTCGCGCGAGAAGCCGTCGAGCACTCGCACGAGCACCGCGCCGAGCACAAGCGCAAGGCAAGCCACCGAAAGCGTGAGCAGCCAGGTCGTTTTGACGTCGCTGCCGGTGCCGAGCGTGTGCAGCAGCGCGATCGGCCAGCAGGCATACACCAGCCAGTGCGTGACCCGCCAGGCGCGCGGGCCGACGCGCCCCCGCAGCAGGCTGGTGAGGATCACCGCGAGCAGCAAGTCGAACGCAACCGCCCCGAGCCCCAACCAGAAGGGCCGGTAGGAGCCGGCGAACGGGACGAACGCCGCGACCAGCGAGATCGACGTAAACGAATCGAGCACCGCGGTGAGAATGTGCACGAGGAGGAACACGAGCGCCAGCAGCGAGACGTTGCGGTGCAGCGCATCGACCACGAAGCGCGGCCAGGAGGGCGTGCTGAAGCGCCGCACATCCGCGACCCCGAGCGCGAGGGCAACGCTCAGCAGCAGCAGCGCGACCGCGCCGGTGGAACGGGTGAGATACCAGGCGAGGCTGGGCCCGGACGCGGCGAGCGGGGGGAGCAGAGCGGTCATGAGAGATCGTCCACGCGCCGCATCGCAGCGTCCGCCCGCCCGGGGGTGGGACTTCCATGTCCCACCACGGACGCGGATGTGGCAGCGGGGGGCAAGGCGCTGGATGTGCGATCGGACGGCCCGGTGGTGCCCGTGCGATCGGACAGCCCGGTGGTGCCCGTGCAATCGGGCCGCGGGCGGAGTGCCGAGTGCTCGAGCGGCCAGTCGCCGATCCGCAGCACCGCGCCGTCATGGGCAACAAGACGCGCGGGTAGGCCCAGCGCATCCAGCCACGCCGGCGCCCGGCGACCGCGCACGAGCGCGGCGGTGGCGGCGATGTTGGCGTCGGTGCAGTCGGCGGCAGCGACGCTGACGGTGCGCCAGGGGCCGTGCGCGGGAGCGCCCGAGGAGGGGTCGATGATGTGGTGCATCGTCTGTCCGCCCTGCTGCCAGCGGCGCACGGCGACGCTGGAGGTCGCGAGGCCGCCGTCGGCAATCGCGACCGTCTGCCCGGGCGCGTCGGGCCCGGAGCGGTGGTCGTCGGTGACGTGGATCCGCCAGCCGCCGGCGGTGGCGGGCCCGGCGGTGGCGATGTCGCCGCCGAGGCCGACCAGCACGCCGCAGCCCGCGGCCTCCCACACTGCGCGCGCGCCGCGGTCGGCGGCCCACGCTTTGGCGGTCGCACCGAGGTCGAGCACGATCCCGCTGGGGATTCGCACCGTGCAGCGCCCCGCGTCGAGCTCGACGGTGTGGTGGCCGGAGAGCCGCCGGGCGATCAGGGTGGGAGGGGAGGGGACCTCAACTGGCTCCTGGCGCTGCGCCAGCAGCGAGAAGTCGCGGTCGTAACCCGCGAGCACCAGCGCGGCGCCAACAGTCGGATCGACGTCGCCGTCGGTGAGCTGGGCGGCCCGCAGCGCAACCTGCAGCGCTTCCACCAGCAGCGGCGCCACCGGCACCGGCCGGCCACCGGCATGCACGTTGACGCGGGTCAGGTCGGAGTCCTCGCGGAAGCGGCTGCAGGCGCGGTCGATCGCGTCGAGCTCGCGCGCGAGGATCGCGCTGGCGCGGGGCAGCCACAGAGGATCGGTGACGCGCAGCACGACGGTGCTGCCGAGCGCCTCCCAGCGCGCCGTCGCCGAGGGGGCGCGCTGCGCGGGCGCGCATGTCGAACGGGCACGTCTCACGATCCACCGGAGGTGACCGGGGCTTCGGCTTCCGCCGGGGCCGAGCTGGATTCCTGAGGCACGCTGGATTCCGGGGCGGAGGAGCCCGCTTCACTGCCCGATGCGCTGGATTCCGGGGCAGAGGAACCTGATTCGCTGCCCGCTGTGCCGGATTCCGGGGCGGAGGAGCCCGATTCCGTCGCCGAGGAGCCCGATTCTCCCGTGGCGCCGGCTCCCGCTTCAGCGCCGCTGGATCCCTGTTCGCCGGTCGAGGGCGACGAGGCGGATCCTTCGGTGGCGGTGGACGACCCTTCGGTTGTGCTCGACTGTGGCGCCTGTTTGGCCGCTTTGAGCGTGGAGGTGCCGGTAGAGGTAGCGCTGCCCGTGCGTGTGCCGGTCGCTCCGGTGCTGCGGTGGGCCTTGCGGGCGCTCGTCGCGCGCGTCTCCTTGAGGGTTTTGCCGGGGAAGGCGCTGGCCGCAACCGCGGTAAGCACGCCGGTGAGCGTCGCGCTGCCGGCGATCAGCCAGCGGTTGGCGCTGCGCAGCCGGCGCAGGGCGGCATCGCGGGAGCGGGAGGTGTGGTTGGGGTTGACAGACATCGTTTGCGGTGGGCCGGGGTGCAGCGATGGAATATGAGGCTCAGTGTGCCGGGGAAACGCAAGCAGTGGCTAAAGAGGGCGTGAGAGGTTCCATAAGACTTTTTGACCTCCCCCGCCGAACGCCTGCAAGGCGGGCGCGGCCCGAATGGTCGGCGGGGACAGGCACCTCAATGGCCGATGAAGACATGGTGGTAGCTCAGCCACGGGCCGTATTCGGGGATCAACAGCAGCGCCAGCACCAGCCCCGCGAACAGCGCGCCGGTGAGCGCCAGCGCGCGGCCGCCCCGCCCTTCGCGAAGATCGTGCGCCGCCGCGCTCGACGTCGTCCCCGCCGCACGGCGGGGACGCTGAGCGATGCCATCGGCCACCTCCGAGAGCACGGCCAAGCGCAGCTCACGACCGCCGTTCAGCGCCTGCGTCACCTCGGGCAGGTGGCCGAGCACGTGTACCGCCGTCGCCGCCAGCCACACGAAGAAGCTCGCCTTGTGCACCAGCAGCAGCGTCGAGCGCGAGCCGGGACCGAGCAGCAGCAGCGCCACTCCGCTGGCGAACACGACCACCGTGCTGAGCGCCACCAGGGGGCCGAGCAGACGCAGGTAGGGGGGCGGTGGGCCCTTGCGGCGATAGACGGAGTCGTGGGTGTAGTAGCGCACAAAGCGGTAGCCGGTGCTCCCCAGCTTCAAGGCGACCGGTCCGAGCAGCAGCAGTCCGATGAAGAGGTGCTCCCAGATCAGGGGGCCGATGCGCAGGATCGTGACGCCGAGCGCCGCCAGCAGCACGAGCAGCACGATCCCCGTCAGCACGGTGAGTCGCTCGTTGCCATCGCTGCCTCCTGCCTTCAGGCGCCTCACCGTCTGCACCAGACGAGTGTCGGCACGCTCGCTAAGAGGTGCGTAACAGCTCAATGAGAGAGCTCATATGATCGCCGCGAACGGCGCTGCCCGCCCGTCGCAGCCCCCGGTGGGCCCCTATCCTGGGGGTGATGGCGCAGCCGGCGCAACCCTCCGAGCAGGCGAGCACCACGGCGCCGTCGATCCTGCTGATCGAGGACGAGCCGGGAATCGTCGACTTCGTGCGTCGCGGCATGGAGGCTGAGGGCTTCATCGTGCAGGCCGAGCACGACGGACTGGCGGGCGAGGCACGTGCGTTGCGCGAGGTGTTCGACGCAGTCGTGCTCGATCTGATGCTGCCGGGCAAGGGCGGCATGGAGGTGCTGGGAACGCTGCGAGCCGCCAAACCCGCACTGCCGGTGATCGTGCTCACCGCCAGAGGCGAGATCGAGGACCGCGTCGCCGGGCTGGACGCCGGCGCGGTGGACTACCTCGTCAAGCCGTTCTCGCTGGCGGAGCTGCTCGCGCGGGTGCGCGCCCAGCTGCGCAGCGCCGCGCAGGGCTCGACCACCACACTGCGGGTGGCGGACATCGAGGTGGACATGCTCAGCCGCAAGGTCAAGCGTGCGGGGCAGCCGGTGCTGCTCTCCACCACCGAGTTCGAGCTGCTGGTGTATCTGCTGCGCCACCGCGGCAGGGTGCTCACGCGCGAGCAGATCCTGAGCGCGGTGTGGGGCTACGAGCACGATCCGGCGACCAACATCGTGGATGTGTACATCGGCTATCTGCGCCGCAAGCTGCGCGGGGTGGGCGGGGACCAATCGCCCGCGCCGATCCACACCGTGCGTGCGGTCGGTTACCGCCTCGGCCATGCCGGCTGACCTCGGCCGCGAGGGGATCTCAACCCCTGTTTCAGCGGGCCCCGACGGGGCCGACGATGGACGACACGCCCGCGCCGGCACTGTGCCGGAGGCGCGAGGGGCGGTGCGGGCGCGCCGGCTGGGCTGGACGCCAACCAGCCTCCGCTGGCGCCTGGCGGTGTGGGTGGCGCTCGTCGTGGTCGTCTCCTCCGGGATCACTTTCTTCGCGGTGTACCGGGGCACCGGCACCCAGCTGCGCCGCCAGATCGACAGCGAGATCGCCGGGGACTCAGGTGAGCTGGCGCACGCCCTGAGCGCCTCGCGGGCGCACACGCCCCACGCCGTGCTGGCGGCCGCGCGCGCGTACGTGGCCGGCCAGCCTTTCAACGCCAGCTCCACCGTGCTGTATGCGCTTGTCCCTGGAGCCGGCACTGCCACCAACACGCCAGAGCTGCTCGGCAGCCACGCGCCCGACGATGGCGAGAGCGTGGCTGTGCAGGCGCAGGAGAACCGGGCGGCGAGCCGGCTGCTCGGCGCACGCAACGGGTTCTCGACGCTTGCCCTCGCCGACGTCGGCTACCTGCGCCTGCTCAATCGCCAGGTGAGCATCCCCGCCACGGGCGGGCATGGTGGCGCCCAGCGCATCACCGTCGGCGTGGGGGAGCCGCTCGCGAGCGTGGCGCGCGCCCAGCACGGGGTCGCGCGTGCCTTCATCCTCGCCGGCTTCCTCGCACTCGCCGGCGCGCTGCTCGCCTCGCTGCTGATCGGCAGCCGCTTCTCGCGCCCGCTGCGGCGGATGGCGGCGATCGCCGCACAGGTGGACGCCGGCGACCTGCACCCGCGCATCCACGACGTCGAGCGCGACGGCCGTGAGGTGCAGGTGCTGGCGGACTCCTTCAACCACATGCTCGACCGCCTCACCGACGCGTTCGCCGGCCAGCGCGAGTTCGTCGCCGACGCCTCGCACGAGCTGCGCACGCCGCTGACGGTGATTCGTGGGCAGCTGGAGGTGCTGGCCGCCCAGGCCAACCCCTCGGGTGAGGAGGTGCGCCGCGTGGAGCGCCTGGCGCAGGCGGAGATCGCGCGCATCACGCGCCTGGTCGACGACCTGTTGCTGCTTGCGAAGGCCGAGCAGACGCAGTTCCTGCGCATGGAGCCGATCGACCTGCAGAACTTCGTCGGGGAGCTGTGGGACGGTGCCACATTACTGGCGTCACGGACCTTCGAGCTGGGCGAGGTGCCTGCCGGCACGCTGCACGCAGACCCCGACCGCCTCGCGCAGGCGCTGCGCAACCTGATCGGCAATGCGATCGAGCACACCGACGACGAGACCGGGCTCGTACGTTTGGGTGTCGAGCGCCTCGGCCGGCATGGTCGCCGGTTGGGAGCTCAGGCCATCACCGTGCGCCCGGGTGACGAATTCCTGTGCTTCCTCGTCGAAGACGATGGGCCGGGGATCCTGCCCGAGCAGCGCGAGCGGGTGTTCGACCGTTTCCACCGCACCGACGCCGCCCGCGACCGCGCTTCGGGCGGCGCCGGCCTCGGGTTGGCGATCGTGCGAGCGATCGCCGAGGCTCACGGGGGGCGTGTGAGTGCCACGGCGAGCCCCGCAGGTGGTGCGCGCATCGAGCTGGAACTGCCGCGCTTCACGGCGGCAAAGGCCGACCAGCCATCGCGGCTGCGGCCGCTCAGCGCAGCCCCTCAGCGCAGGTAGACCGCGAAGAAGTCGCGGTCGTCCGGGGTCAGGTAGCGTTCGGCCGGACGTTCCATTTCTTCCAGCAGCTTGAACGGCTGCCGGGCGCCGGGGTGGGCGTAGGCGTTGAACGAGGTCCAGTAGGAGTTGATGTCGAGCTCCATCGCCCGCACCGCGCCGGCGTGGATCAGGATGTCGGCGAGGCTGCCGACCGTCTGGTAGTCGGCGGCGGCATAGAGCAGATTGCCGTGGCGGTCGACGCCGATCCCCGAGCGCCACACCTGCACGGCGTTGCCGAGTGTGGCGCCCCATTCGGCGCTGTCGTTGAGGAGTGGGCTGGGCCGACCGCCGGAGACGATCAGCGGCAGGTTCTGACGTGCGAACACGACGTCGGCGGGCACGCCGGCGCCGCCGTGCCAGGAGATCACGTCGTAGCGCCCGTCGGTGTAGCGCACAAACGTCGCCTGGCCGCCGCGCATCGGCGCGTAGGCGTGCCCGTTCAGGGCCCACCCGCCGTTGGCGTCAACCAGCTTGAAGCCGCTGTTGAAGGTCGCCAGCAGCCTGTTTCGAGCACTGGAGGGCACCTCCATCGGGCCGCGCGAGGGCAGTTCCACCGAAGGCTCCAAGCGGCCCGCATACAGCGAAATCGTGGTGCGTGAGGTGTTGATCCAGGCGACGCCCGCAACCAGGCGCGGGTATTCGGAGGGGTCGCTACGGAACGTCGTGACCAGCAGCGGCGGGTCGCTGCGGCTCTCCGTTGCCTGTGTTGGGCGCCAAACGCCCTCGCCGGGCAACGGCGGGTGGGCAAGCGGGCGCACGTGTGGCGGGCGGTCGATGATCTTGACTGCGCCGCCCGTGCCGGCCGCGGCGATCCCGACTTTCGGCAGCGCGTGCAGCGCCGGACCCCCCTTTTCGGGGGCCTCGAGCGAGTAGTACACCGACTCGACTTTCGTTACCAGCCCCGCGGCCCCGTGGTCGCGCAGCCACTCGACCGAGCGGATCCCGAGGCTCGAGTTGGAGGGTTCGAGCATCGCGCTCACGTAGGAGGCGAGCACCGGCACGAGCGCCACCAGGCAGGCGGCGAGCAGCACCCGCCGCATACGCGCGGCCGGGCCGTCCCTGGGCGGGCGTCGCGATCGGGCGGGGGGCAGCGCCGAACCGGAGGGAAGGGACGGGCCCGAGGGAAGAGCCGGGCCGGATGGCAGCGCCGCCGGTTGGCCGATCGTCGCGCGGTTGGGCGCCGAAATGTGCGACTCCATCGCCGGGCATCGTAGGCCGCCGCGCCTTTGGCGCCCCTAAAAAGCGCTGCACCCTAAGAGTATTTTCACCCACCGCTGAGCCGCGCCGAAGTTAGATGCACTGGTATAGGACGCATCGGCTCCACAGCCTCAGCCGGCAGTGACACGCTCACCACGGAGGATGAGGTCGGCCCCGTTGGCGCGCCGGCTGGGCGGATCGCACGCTCCGTGCGGCCTGCGTCCGGCGGGGTGGCGCAACGCGCTCCGGAGCCCAGCGGGACGCCCCTGGCGGCGGGTCGCCTGCGCGCAACCGTCGGTGCGCTCGTGCGGGCCTGCCGGCCGCGGCAGTGGCTCAAGAACGTGCTCGTGCTCGCCGCCCCGGCCGCCGCCGGGATCCTCACCCAACCCGATGTCGCCGGCAAGGTGGGGGTAGCGTTCGTCTGCTTCTGCATGCTCTCCAGCGCCACCTACCTGCTCAACGACGCGCACGACCGTGAGGAGGACCGACACGATCCAACCCGTCGCCGGCGGCCGATCGCCGCCGGCGAGCTCTCCGTGCGCGTCGCGGTTGGGGCTGCGCTTGTGCTGGCGCTCGGCGGCCTCGCGCTCGCCGCCGCCGTGCACCCCGCGCTGGCGGCCGTGGGCGCCGGCTACCTCGCGCTCACCGCCAGCTACACGCTGTGGCTGCGCAGCGTCGCGGTCGCCGACATCGCGGCTGT